>JBFGQG010000001.1:0-36826 GCA_041564295.1 Anaerolineales bacterium
GGGTCGAAATCCGCGATTATCGGGATCTCCGTGGTGTGATCGCCCATTATAAAGCCGGCGAGACCGTTCGCATCAGCTGGTACCGGGCCGGAGAAGAGCACTCAGGTGAACTCACTTTCTCTGGCCGCCCGATTCCGTTCATCCCGGCTTCACCCGCCGAACTGGCCGACTATGTCCAGAGTATTTACGCACGCTCCGAGGCGGAGCTGGCCGAAATTATTGAAGACGCTACCGAAGCGCAGGCAGAATATAGACCTAATGAAAAAGAGTGGAATGTCAAGGAAATTCTTGCACACATTATCCTCTCTGAGCGTGCAATCCAGTTCTGGGTCGCTTCTACGAAAGAAGGCGACCTGATCAGGTCATGGAACAGCAATGATTTCGGCCTCGTCGAATCTGTCGTCAGCACGTACCCGACCCTGAAGGAGCTTGTCGCTGAATTGCAGCGCACACAACAGCAAACCATTGCTTTGCTCCGCCGCCTGCCGCCTGAAATCGTGGATTACAAAGGGACTTATACAAATATTGTAACGACTCTCGGTGAACAAGGGCTGCCTATTCATACCCGGATGCATGTCGAGTCCGCCCACGCTTTGCTCGCTGAAGCGCAGACATAATAAACAGGCATAATCTGTTGGACGATCCCGGGAGATAGGCCACACCCGGGGCACGGCAAGCAGTTAATTTCCCTCACCACACACAGGAGGTACAGCAATGAAACGCACGTTAGGAAAAAGCGGTTTGGAAGTCAGTGCAATGGGGCTCGGTTGCTGGGCAATCGGCGGCCCATGGGATTTTTCCGACGGAAAAGAATCCTGGGCAGCCGGCTGGGGCCAGGTCGACGATGCCGAGTCCGTCTGGGCGATCCAGACGGCGTTAGACTTAGGGATCAATTTCCTCGACACGGCAGCGAACTACGGGGCTGGGCACAGCGAACGCATCCTGGCGAAAGCTCTAAAAGGTAAACGCGAAAAGGTCGTCATTGCCACAAAATTCGGCTTTCTCGTGGATGAAAAAAACAAAAAAGTCACCACTGATGACGCTCTGATCGTCCAAAACATCCGGAAAGATTGCGAGAACAGTTTACGCAGGCTGGATACCGACTATATCGACGTTTACCAGCTTCACCAGGGCGGCCTTGATCCCGAAATCGCCCCGCCAGTGATGGACAAACTCGAAGAACTCGTAGCCGAAGGCAAGATCCGTTGGTACGGGTGGAGTACGGACTCTTCCGAGCGAGCGGCTATCTTCGCCCAGGGCAAACACTGTACCTCTATTCAATTCGACCTGAATGTTTATCGCGATAACCCGGAAACGCGCCGGATTATTGCGGAAAATAACCTCGCCGGAATCAATAAAAGCCCACTGAACCGCGGCATTCTGACAGGAAAATTCCACAGCGATTCGACCTTTCCCGAGAATGATATCCGGCACGGACTCAACTTTCGAGAAGGTGTCGCCGCAGAACGCCTGCAGCAGCTTGAAATGGTCCGAGATGTGATGACAGCCAACGGCCATACGCTCGCACAGGCGTCTCTGGCTTATATCTGGGCGCTCGACCCCAACATGGTTCCTATCCCCGGCTTTCGATCCATCGCGCAGGTCAAAGAAAATGCGAAAGCGATGGAACTTGGGCCGCTCTCAAAAGACCAGGTCTCACAGATCCACAAGATTCTTGGACGGTGATAGAGCATGGCTGAGTACAGAAAACTTGGAAGGACGGGCGTCAGGGTCTCACCGCTCTGTCTCGGCACGATGAATTTCGGGCCTCGCACAAGCACACCAGAGTCTATCCGAATCATCCACGCCGCGCTCGACTCCGGGCTGAATTTTATCGATACGGCAGACTTCTACGGCCAACCGCTCAATAACGGGCGAGGCCAGGGGACGACGGAAAGAATCGTAGGAGAGGCGCTGAAAGACCGCCGCGACAGCGTTGTCCTGGCAACAAAATTTTTCGCCACGACCAACCCCGATGATCCCAATGCGCGCGGTGGCAGTCGGCGACACGTCATCCAGGCCTGTGAAGATTCCCTGCGCAGGTTGAACACGGATTACATCGACCTGTACCAGATGCACCGGCCCGATGTGGAGGTCCCGATCGACGAAACCCTGCGGGCGCTGGATGACCTCGTCCGCGCAGGTAAAGTCCGATATATCGGGACGAGCACTTTTGCCGGCTGGCAGGTCGTCGAAGCGCTGTGGCAATCAGAAAGGCTCGGGATTAATCGCTTTATCAGTGAGCAGCCGCGCTACAGCCTGGTGGATCGCCGCATTGAAGAGCACCTCATCCCCGTCGCACTGAAATACGGTGTGGCTGTGCTTCCATACTCTCCGCTGGCAGGAGGCATCCTGGCCGGCAAATACGACCCCGACGAGGAAGCGCCAAAGGATTCGCGCGCAGCGGACGAGGCCTGGGGAACCTGGGCGCGCAGTTTTCTGTCGGAAAAAGTGTACGCGCTTGTTGAAGTGCTGCGTTATGTCGCCGCCGAACATGAGACCTCGCCCAGCCAGATCGCCCTTGCCTGGGTGCTGGCCCAACCCGGTGTTACCAGCGCCATCATCGGACCGAGGACGATGGATCATTTTGAAGATAATCTCGCTGCGACGCAGATTACGCTGCGCGAATCAGACCTGGAAAGCCTGAATGCAGCTTCAATTGCCGGCGGAAAGCTGTTCAACGGTTGAACAGCCCGCCAATCCAATAAGTAAAAAGGAACCAGAAGTGACTTTACACATAAATGATTTTGAAGCGCCTCCGGCCCTGGAGGACGACCCGCTTGCAGGATGTGCGGTCCACAAAGTGATTGCTACGGGGTGCACCGAGCCGGACTGCCCAAACAATGTGGTCAACCAAAGCGAAGGCGTGCTGCCTCCGGCCTGGAAAGCCCTGGCGAAGAGATCCCCGACCCCAATCTTCCGAACCAGGTCAAAAACCAGATGCATCTTGTAAGCCATTGGAGGCGCGCGAATGCTGCATTTTTCCCAATTGCGAAATAAAGAAATCACCCTCGAAGCGTTCTGTGAGCTCGTCAAGCCGGCGGACCTGCGTACTTTGACAAACGAAATGATCGATGAGCAGCTTGCCCTGATCGCGCAATCTGTCGATGCTGATGTCACTTTCGAGCCCCAGGATCCGCTGGCGCAGGATGACGCGGCCGCATCTCCGGGCGAGGTCAAGATGCCGTGGACCCTTGGGCATGTCATCGTGCACGTGACCGCCTCCTCCGAGGAATCTGCATTCCTTGCAGCTGAAATGGCCCGCGGCGTTCCGTATGAGCCGCGCCGGTCCCGTTCGGAAGTCCATTGGACGAAGATGAAAACAATTGAACAGTGCCGCGCGCGCCTGGAGGAAAGCCGGCGCATGCGGCTGGCAAGCCTGGCGCTCTGGCCCGATGAGCCTTATCTGGATAATACATACACGTCCCCGAAAAGCGGAAAAGCGATCAACCCTATCATGCGCTTCATCTTTGGGCTGCTACACGACGACGACCACCTCAGCCAGATTAAGGACATCGTCGACCAGGCGAGAGCTGCACGTGCCTGAAACAAAACCACCTTCAGGAATGACCGGATTCACAGTGATCTGGCTGGGGCAGCTGGTCTCGCTGCTGGGCAGCGGAATGACAACGTTTGCCGTCAGTATCTGGGCGTGGGAGGAAACCGGGCAGGCCACCGCGCTTGCACTGGCGATGTTTTTCGGTTTCGGTCCGCAGGTCTTGTTGAGCCCTTTGGCCGGAGCAGTCGTTGATCGCTATAACCGGAAGCTGGTCATGATCCTCTCTGACCTTGCTGCAGGGGTCTCTACCATCGTTCTTCTGACGCTTTTTTTGTCCGAACGGCTCGAAATCTGGCACCTTTATGCCGCGAATGCTTTTGCAGGCGCGTTCGGGTCCTTCCAATTCCCGGCATATTCTGCCGCTGTATCCGTGATGATCCCTAAAGATCATTACGGCAGAGCAAACGGGATGATCGGCCTGGCGGGGTCAGCTTCCGGCATCCTCGCGCCAGTTCTGGCCGGAGCATTGATCGGCTGGATCGGCATTGGCGGCGTCATGACGATTGACATCATTACTTTCGTGTTCGCCATCGCGATGCTCCTGATCGTTTTTATTCCTCAGCCCGAAGTGTCGGCTGAAGGGCTTCAGGCACGCGGCAGCCTGTGGTCCGAATCGCTGTTCGGATTCAAATATATCTTCAGCCGGCCCAGCCTGTTAGGCTTGCAGCTCGTCTTTTTCTTTATTAATTTCACCGCAATGCTCGGATTCACCGTGATGGCGCCGATGGTGCTGGCACGGAGCGGTTCAAATGCGTTTGCATTAAGCTATACGCAATCAATCACCGCGGTCGGCGGGGTCGCCGGCGGACTGACGATGTCTTTCTGGGGTGGGCCCCGGCGGCGCGTCAACGGCGTGCTCGGGGGTATGATCCTGATCAGCCTGCTCGGCAGCATCCCCACCGGCATCGGTCGCAGCGTCGCCTGGTGGGCCGCCGGAGGATTTATTGTCGGCTTTATCCTGCCAATCCTGAACGGTTCGAACCAGGCAATCTGGCAGGCGAAAGTCAAACCGGATATACAGGGGCGCGTGTTTGCTGTCCGGCGTTTGATCGCACAGATTGCTGCACCGGTGTCCATGCTCTCAGCCGGACCTCTTGCGGACTATATTTTCGAACCTGCAATGGCCGAAGGCGGCGCCTGGACAGGGACGTTCGGTTGGCTCGTGGGAACTGGCCCCGGCGCAGGCATGGGACTGATGTTCCTGATGGTCGGGTTTTTAGGTGCTTTGATCGGTCTCGGAGGATACGCTTTTCCCAAAATTCGCTATGTAGAAGATATAATGCCTGATCATGATGAAGTGCCGGCGCAGACCGCTCCAGCAGCAACATAAGACTCCGACAGAAAATAGCCAATGACCGAACAATATGAACCTCGCTTAATCTGGGACGCTGCAACCGGCTACGATTTCTTCGTTAGCCTGCATGTGCTGCACGCGCCAGACCAATTCGCTCTCCGTGCCTCATGGGCGAAAGGCGTGCGGACGCGGCTCCCCGCTGATGCGCGCGCTTTCTTTGAAGAAACGAGCCACTTGCTGCTGTCTGCCCTGCCCTGGGTGCACGACCTGCCCGAACCGCGCAACGCTGCGGTTGTCCTCGAAGCCCTCAAAGCGATTCCGGCGGAAAAACGCTTCACAACACTGATGCTCTCACCTGAAATCCCGGAAGAAATCATCCTGACATTGCAATCCATCGCTGAACAGCGCGCATGGGACGAAGCGGACCTTGCCTTGATTTCAAAAAGAGAAGAGACACACAAAGAGAGCAAGGCAGAAATCCGCAAAATGCTGGACCTCTGGGCCAGGTCGGCAGAACTGGGCAGCAGGACGCTTGAAGCGCTCACGGCTTATTACGAAGTGTTCTTCGAAGAGGAAGAGACCCGGCTCCTGCCTGCGCTGGAAGAGGCCGTTTTCCGCGGCCAGGAAATGGCGCAGCAGCTGCCTTTTCCCGAACTGCTGGCTGAATTGTCTGAGGGCATTCGGTTCGAGGACGATCTGCTGTCATATAAAGAATGGGTCATGGTGCCTTCGTTCTGGATTTCCCCCCGGATACTCGTGTCGCGTCTCAGCCGGGACCAGGGCGTGTTCTTTCACGGTGGACGCTCTGCTGAAGCCTCCCTGGTGCCGGGCGAAGCCGTTCCGGATTCGCTGTTCCTGACTCTCAAAGCCCTGGCAGACCCAACTCGTCTCCGCATCCTGCACTACCTGCAATCCCAACCTCAAACGCCCTCTGAACTTGCGAAAACGCTGCGCCTGCGCGCGCCGACAGTAATTCACCACCTCAACAGCCTGCGCCTGGCCGGTCTTGTCTACGTGACCTATGGCAAAGGCGATAAGCGATATGCCGCTCGCACAAGCCGTGTTGCGGAGATGTATCTCCAGCTTAGGCGTTATCTCGGCGTCTCCGAGGTCAAGCGGCGCGAGGAAATTTCCGGCAGGCCGCCTTATATTGCATAAGACGAAGCAAATAAAAACGTTACCCGTTTAGTGCCAGGTACTCGCCGGCCAGACGTATGGGTTCGCCTACAGCGGCTGGCCGGCAGATTCTTTGCGCCTCCTCCGCCGGGCACCAGGTCCAGCGGTCGTGTTCGGGGCTGAGCGTAATGCCGGCTTCTGGCGGGGCTTCGGCCAGGTAAACCAACCAGTCTTCCGTTCCAAAATCCGTTTTCTCCATATCGAGAGCCAGCCCGGTTTCTTCGCCGAGTTCGCGACGCGCGCAGACATCTACATTTTCGCCCGGGAAACGCGCGCCGGACGGCGGTGTCCAGGCCCAATCACCGTCATACTCCAGGCCGTTGTAGACACGGTGCAGCACCAGGAATTCAACCTGGCCTTGTTTCCAGCGATATACGAGGATTGTCGTCCCGTACGGCTTCTCCTGGCTGACGGGCGCGCCGTCCCACGTCGTCTTCTCCTCCCCCATTACGCCTCCAGCCGCGGCGGCCCGTGCCGTATACGCCGCAGGAGCGAGTCGAAATCTTCCGCCTGCCACATGGACTCGATCCACCAGGCCGCACCGGCATCAGCGAACGGCCGAACTGCTGCTTGCTGCCTGTGAACATCGTCTCCAGGCGTGGTGCCTTCAACAACGATGTCGATCGCATGTCCTTCCGGCGCGTTTTCAGCGAACCAGCCGGACATCTCGGCGACGATTGCAGGTGTGACTGCCTGGTGTTTGCCGTCTGCAGAAAGCACATTGGGAAGAAAACCGTCACAGCGGAGCACGCGCTGCATCGATTTCGGACGATTCCAGGCGCCGACCATCCAGATCGGGATATGCGGTCGGCCTCCCCGTTGCTGAACCGGGGGCGGCGCCGTGATAAAAGACTGTTCCTTTATCCGGAAATGTTTTCCGCGGTATGGGAACGGCTTGCTCTGCCAGAGCCCTTCCAGGATTTCCAGGCCTTCGTCCACCAATTCTGCGCGATGTTTCTTGTCCGTCGGTAAACCGAAATCAGCAAAACCAGTATCGATCGCGCCCAACCCTACCGACAGGATCACCCGCCCGCCCGAAAGCGCATCGAGCGTGGCCGTTTCAGAAGCGAGCTTCCAGGGTTGCCGGATGGCCAGTGGAGTCAGGAGGGTCCCGAGGCGAATGTGCTCTGTCCTGGATGCGGCTGCACCAAGCGTGACCCATGGGTCCATCCCCCAGGGCGCTTCCCAGGTTAAAAATGCGTCCCAGCCAGCCAGTTCCGCTTCTGCCGCTGCTTCAACGGCGGCTGCAGGGTCGTTTTTTGGAAATACAAAACCGAATTTCATTGCTGGTTTTTTCTGCGAGGCAGCAGCCTGCCTGTCCGCGCAGCGTAGTCCATGTAAGCTTTGCCGAAACGCTCCTTCAGCATGGTTTCTTCACGCGGAACGCGGGTGAAATACAGAACCGGAAAGACGACGAGAAGCGATGGGCCGGCAATCCAGTTATGCAGGAGCAAGAGATTTGCGAAAGCCCAGAGCCATATTGCAGCGTAAATCGGGTGCCGGATCCGTCCATAAATCCCCGTTGTAACGAGTCGCTGCCCCTCCCTGATGTCGATTTTCGGTGACCAATTGTGCCCTAATGTGTTGTATGAAACCAGGAGGCCCCAAAAACCTGCGAACATAGAAAGCCCGCCAGGCCAAAATGCCCAGTCTGGAAGCTCGTAGTCGGCAAATTTGAACCAGTCCGTAAAAATATAGAGGAGAGGAAGCACCTGCCATGCGACGAAAGCAGCAAAATCTAAAAACGCATCGAAAAAGCGTGTGTGTTCGCTAGAAACTTTTATCTTCCGGAAAGCCTGTATCCTCGGGCTGTAAATCCCGAAGAGATACAGCCCCCAGATAATCAGCCAGAATAAATGGGGGGCAGGCAAACCAAATCCTCAGGACGGCTCCTTGGGCCCGATAAATGTTTTTGCAGGAAGAACCGTGTTTTTCGGAATGACAACGATCCCATCTCGGACGAACCAGCCTTCCCCATCCAGTTCTGTTCCCGGCGGGAACGGCTCGATCACAACGCCTGCTCCAAGGCGAACGTTCTTGTCGATAATTGCGCCGTTGAGCCTGCAGCCTTCACCAATACCGAGTGGCAAATCCGGGAAGGGGTCATGCCGCTGGACGGTGTAAAAATCTGCTCCCATGATGATAGATTTCGTGATCTTAACGCCATCCCTGATCACACTGCGCAGTCCGATCACCGAATCGCGGATGATTGCCTGCCCGATCTTACAGCCGTCTGCCAGGAGGACGTTCTCCATAGTTGCTCCGTCGATGGTGGCGCCGGGCAAGAAGCGTGCGCGGGTGAATATCGGGCCGCTGGACGCATGGAAATCGAAGGGAGAATCCGGTGTCGCCAGCCGGAGGTTGGTTTCGTAAAAGGAGCGGATCGTCCCGATATCTTCCCAGTACCCGTCGAAGTCGAAGCCGTAGACGCCCAGGGAGCCGATAGCGTTGGGGATCACGTCGCCGCCGAAATCGTCGTCGGTGGAGTTTTCCAGCAGGTTGCAGAGAATCTCAGTTTTGAACAGGTAAATGCCCATTGAGCCCAGGAAGGGCCGCTCCGGGTCGTCCCTGCTGACAAATTCTTCCAGCATAGAGGGGTCTTTTGGTTTTTCGAGGAAATTTGTGATGGTGCCTTCTGGTGTGCGCTTGAGCAGTCCAAAGCGGGATGCTTCGCCTACCGGCACAGGCTGGACGGCGACAGTGATGTCTGCCTCATTTTGCACATGGAACTCGACCATTTTTTCATAATCCATCCGGTAGAGATGGTCGCCGGCCAGGATCAGCACATATTCGGCCCGCGTTGATTTTATTTCGAGGAGTTGCTTCCGGACGGCGTCCGCCGTACCCTGGTACCAGTCAACGCTTTGCAGCGTTTGCTCAGCCGCCCAGATCTGCACCCACCCGCTGTGAAAAGGGTCAAAATTATAGGTGCGGGTGATGTGCCGGTGCAGCGATACCGAGTTGTACTGTGTCAGGATTGCAATGCGGGAAATGCCGGAGTTGATGCAATTGCTGATCGGGACATCGATCAGGCGATATTTTCCGGCAAACGGGACGGCGGGCTTGGACCGATCGCGTGTGAGCGGGTAGAGTCGTTTACCGGCACCTCCCCCTAGAATGACACCCAGCACGTTGATCACTGATGACATGAAAATCCTCCTCAGATTGATGTCAAAAAGCCGGTCGCGACGCTCGGGCAATAATGGTTCGACCGGTACTGAAGCCTGCTGCAGCAAGCCAGCTGAACATGGTTAAACAACCAGCCTTGTCCGCGAAACCCGGCTGGTATCAGTAAGGTCCTTCCCGGAAGATGCGGACACGGCGATGGGGCTCTTTTCCATATGAATGTGAGACGAGCTCTGCATCTCGCGCCATTTCATGCTGGATGCGGCGAATGTATGAGGATGCCGGCGGCAGTTCGACCCACCGCTCCCCATTCAGAACAGCATCGATTGCATCGCGCGTGTTTGCGATCATGGCTTCCTCGCTCCCACCGTTGTCCGCTGAGGCAGCCATTCCGAACAGGTCCATCAAGAAGCGTTCCATCTGCTTGACGGTGTTCGCACGCAAGACGTAGATCGGCATGCCGCGGTTTTCTGCGTCCACGACGGTCTGCTGGCGCTTCCGGTAATAGGAACGTAAGGTCACCAGCACATCAGCGTCGCCGGCGTCGCGGATGACGATAGCCGGCACCCGCAGCCGTTTTGCAGCCTGCATCAAGCGGTTGCGCGCAACACCGTATGGGTAAATGCGCACCGGATTTAACGGTTCGTCAGCAACCGCAGACTGCGATTGGCGGGCGAACGAGCCTTCAAGCGAATCTTCTAGCCTTATTCTGCGCGAGCGGTCAGGGGGCAGGTCGTTTGTGCCCTGCCTGAGAAAGCCCTGGGGATCCCTGGCAGATGCGCGCTGCGGCGAGGGAGCTCGCTCAATGTGGATCTGACCTTCTTCATCGCGCGAGCGAATTTCCGGCGGCAGCGCATTTCCGCGCAGGAGGAAATCGACCGATCCGGCAACGTCCGGATGGACTGCCAGCCTGTCGCGCGTCTGGATTTCGATCAGCACATCAAAAGTCGGCGGCGAACGCCGCTCGAGGACCGTTTTTTGAGTGCCGCGCCGGCGGGCTTCTTCATCGGAGAGGGTGACAGATTCGATTCCGCCCACGAGGTCCGACAGGGTCGGGTTGAGCAGCAGGTTGTCCAGCGTGTTGCCGTGAGCTGTGCCGATCAGCTGTACGCCGCGTTCAGCGATCGTGCGGGCCGCGATCGCTTCGAGTTCACGCCCAATTTCATCGATCACGATGACTTCCGGGTTGTGGTTTTCGACGGCTTCGATCATGACCTCATGCTGGTAAGAAGGCGTGGATACCTGCATTCGCCGCGCCTTACCGACTGCCGGATGGGGGACGTCGCCGTCACCGCCGATCTCGTTCGAGGTATCGACGATCACGACGCGGTTTTTCTCTGCCAGGATGCGGGCAGCTTCGCGCAGCATAGTCGTCTTCCCGACGCCCGGCCGGCCGAGCATGAGGATACTTTTTCCGCTGGCAATGAGGTCTTCAATAATGTCGATGGTGCCGTATACGGCCCGCCCGACGCGCAGCGTCAGACCGACGATCTGGCCGCGCCGGTTGCGGATTGCAGAAATCCTGTGCAGGGTGCGTTCAATACCGGCGCGGTTATCTTCGTCAAATGTGCCGACCCCTTCCACAACATAAGAAATTTCGTCATGGTTGACTTCACCATCTTCGCGCAGGACGATTTCTCCATGGGTGTAACGGGCCGTGGGCAGGCGCCCGAGATCGAGGATGATCTCGAGCAGATCGTCCTCCCCTCCCCGCCGGGAGACAGCTACCCGAACGGAATCGGGAAGGACGCGGAGCAAAGCATTTAAATCATCAGTAATTTTTTTCTTATTCATAAGAGACTTTCTATCGGTCGCGAGGGGCTTTGCGTTTCAGATTTACCATTTTCCTCTACGATCGAATAAGTTGAAGTTTCAGGCTGGACATTTTCAATCCCGGCCTTTTTTGCCTGGCGGGCCGGTTCTTTGAGCGAGACCACCAGTCTTTTGACCAAGACGGCCTGATGAGGTCCTGCCTCCAGGTCCATGTCCTCCAGGAACGGCGTCAGCCAGGCCTGGTGAGACCGCACACAGAGATATACAGGTCTCGAGCGGACGTTAGGGACGGCTGCGAAGATCGAGGCGAGCAGTTCCTCAGCATGGTCCGTATCCGGGTGGACGATCGGTTGGGCCAGTATGCCCTTTGGACCGTAGGATAGGTGGACATAGCCCAGGACTTCGCCTTCGTGTTCAAAGATCAGCCCGCTCATATTCTCCCATGGCGGCGGTTCGGTCTGTTGGACGAGGGCAGGCACCAGGGAGTTGTAGAGATAATGCACGTGATATTCGTCTTTTTCCTTCACCTGCCGCCAGAAAAGGTTCGAGATTTTTTTGCTCTGGGAGAGATCCCACACCCGCTGCCGGGCGTAAATCGCGTAACCGGCCAGGCGGAGCACCTCGTAAGCGGCGGAGCGCTCATTGACTTCGGCCAGCAGGTTGAGTGCGCCGCGGTCGCCTGCGCGGGCGGCGAGGTAGTCGAGGAGCCGGAACACAGCGGGAGATTCGACCAGTTCTTCCGGTGAAATGAACGTCAACCTCGCGTTCGATCTGCCGGGTGAGAGGAAAAACTGACCGACGATCTGATCGCCGTTCGCATCTTCGCTGTCGGTGACGTAGGTGAAAATGCCGGTTGCTGGCGCGAAGGTGGCGAGTAAAGCTCCAGCCGGAACGAGACCCATCCAGCGCGTAAGGGCCAGAGAGGTATCCAGCCAGATGCCGTCATTCCTGTTGCGGTGGAGGGAAGGGAAATCGCGCCAATCGAAAGAACGAATCATACGATCAATGAATCAACGAAACGAAATACTTGTGGAAGCGGTCGTCATTCGTCAGCTCCGGGTGGAAAGACGTCGCGAGGATGTGCCCTTGTTGGGCGGCCACGATGCGCCCGTCCTCCAACCTTGCGAGAACCTGGGCGTCGCCCTGGACCGATTCTATCAGCGGTGCGCGGATAAAGATGGCATGGTAAGGCGTACCGTGTTCCTCGAGAGCGGGTATAGGGATGTCGACCTCGAAGCTGGCGACCTGGCGGCCGAAAGCGTTCCGCTCAACCGTGATGTCCATCACGCCGAGGAGCGGCTGGTCTCTCTTGGCGTCGCGGGAAAGAAAGATTGCCCCGGCGCACGTGCCCCAGACGGGTTTTCGAGAGGCGAAGTCCTTTAACGGTGCCAGCAGGCCGAAATCTACGGCAAGCTTTCCGATCGTAGTCGATTCACCTCCGGGGATGATCAGTCCGTCCAGGTCCTCCAGTTCGTCGGCGCGGCGGACTTCCACCGCGTCGACGCCAAGGGAAGAGAGCATCTGGATGTGTTCGGCGAAGGCGCCTTGCAGCGCCAGCACACCGATTCTCATAAGCTTTACCAGCCTCGATGAGCCAGCAGTTCAGAATCGGGGATTTCAGAGACCTGGCGCCCGACCATCGGCTCGCCCAGGTTCTTGCTGACTTCAGCCAGGACTGCTGGATCGTTGTAATGGGTGACGGATTTGACGATCGCTGCGGCGCGTTTTGCGGGGTCGCCGGATTTGAAGATACCGGAGCCGACGAAAACACCGTCGACGCCGAGTTGCATCATCAGGGCTGCGTCTGCAGGGGTGGCGACGCCGCCGGCGGCAAAATTGACGACCGGGAGACGACCCAGGCGCCGCGTTTCTACGACGAGCTCGTACGGCGCGCGGATTTCTCTGGCAAAAGACATCAGCTCTTCTTCCGGCATGATCTGCAGACGGCGGATATCGCCGAGAACGGAGCGAGCGTGCCGCACGGCTTCAATGACATCGCCTGTGCCGGCTTCGCCCTTCGTACGGATCATGGCTGCGCCTTCGCCGATGCGGCGGAGGGCTTCGCCAAGATTCCGGCAGCCGCAAACGAACGGGATGCGGAAAGTGTGTTTATTGATGTGGTGTTCTTCATCGGCGGGGGTGAGCACCTCGGATTCGTCGACGTAATCGACCCCGAGAGCTTCGAGAATTTGCGCTTCGACGAAGTGGCCAATGCGGGCTTTTGCCATTACCGGGATGGACACCGCGGCCATGATGTCCTCGATCATGCCCGGGTCGCTCATCCTTGCGACGCCGCCGTGAGCGCGGATGTCAGCCGGGACGCGTTCGAGCGCCATCACGGCGACGGCGCCGGAGTCTTCAGCGATGCGAGCGTGCTCAGGGGTGACGACGTCCATGATGACTCCACCCTTGAGCATTTGTGCCAGCCCTTTTTTAACGGCAAAGGTGGCGACTTCCTGTTCCATGAGCTTACCTCCTTGGGCGGCTGTCTGCCGGCCCATTAAATGTGCGGCGATCTGCGCCGAGAAGAGAAGGTGGGGCGCAATTTCGCCTCACGATTCTACCATGCAGCGCGTTTAATGCCATTAACGAGGGATAAATGAGCGGCATGTTTCAACGCGCAAAAAGACCGATTTTAAACTCAATGAATGCTAGATATTATGCAAAAGATGCAGGAAAGCAATAAATGATGAATTCCAGCGGCGGTTGGGTTTGGAGTAGAATTTGTGTAAGTGCGAGGTGCGGGCAGGTAAAATAAAGCTTGCTGGCCTGCCAGTATGTCAACAAAAAAACATCGTTTCACGTGAAACAAGAAAAGGCTGAAGTTATGCTGTTTGTTCGATTTTTAAACCCGTTGCTGATGGTGATCCTGGGTCTGGGTGCAGGGGCGGTCCTGGCCGGGCGCAGAGCGGAAGCGTGGCGTTTTTATTTTGTGGGCGTCGTGACGTTTATTCTGTCCCAGGTGCTGCATATCCCTTTCAATGTCTGGATTCTGAATCCATGGATCGGGTCGTTTTCGAGCAATGGATCTACGCTCTTGATCGTTTCGGTTTTTCTGGGGCTGTCCGCCGGGGTTTTTGAAGAAATAGCGCGTTATGTGGCGTTTCGGTTTGTGGTGCGCGAGGCGCGCGATTGGCACGCGGGGGTAATGTTCGGCGCAGGGCACGGCGGTGTGGAGGCGGTGCTCGTCGGGTTATTTGCGCTGTACACTGTCATGCAGTTAACGATGCTTCGCGGGCAGGATGTGGGGGTGCTGATCGGTGACGCGCCTCTGGAGCAACTGGAGCGAGTACAGGCCCAGGTTGCAGCTTTTTGGGCGCTACCCTGGTACGCTGTGCTGTTGGGAGCCCTGGAGCGCCTGTTTGCTATCCTGTTTCACCTGTCGGCATCGCTGATGGTGCTGCAGGTTTTCCTGCGCAGGAACCTCGCCTGGTTGCTGGCGGCAATCCTGTGGCATACAGCGCTGGACGCTGTGGCGGTTTATGTATCTTCCGTTTGGGGGATCTACTGGGCAGAAGCGGCTGTCGGCTTGATGGCGCTTGTGAGTGTCGGCATTCTTTGGGCGCTGCGAGATCGTGGGCGCGAGGAGCCTGATGTGCAGCCTGCTGAGCAAGAACTTCTTAATCTGGAGCGAGTCGACTTAACGCAAGACCAGATCGACAGCAGTCGGTTCAGCTGAACGCGATGTTTCACGTGAAACGAAGAGTAGTTGTTGGCTTGCTGGTCCGTTTGTTGATTTCCGGGTTGATTGCTGGTATCAGGTCTTGTGATGATGTCTATGCCGGGCTGAGTTATCGCTTGCCGCACTTGTTTTGATACCAACCGACCGTCAATTCTTAAAACACGAGCTGCGCGATTCTGCGAATCTCCGCCGTGTATGCTTCGGGTTGTTCGAGATTTGCCAGATGGCCAGCATGTTTCAGCTCGTGAAGCGAGCCCTTTCGGAGGTTGGTGAGTAATTTCTCCTGCTGAGCGACATTCGGTTCATCTTCTTCGCCGTTGAGGATGTGTACGGGGTGGGGGTAGTTTCTCAAGTGCTGATGATAGTCTGTACCGGCGACCTGGCCAAAGGCGCTTGTCGCCCCTGAAAGGTAGAGACCGCCGGGCATTGCGGGTCCGAGGACCTCCGGTGCGACTCTCCGCTGGAAGGATTTCAACGTGTTCTCTGCTACCCAGGCATTTCCTCGTAGTTTGAGGAAGACGCCGGTCGCTTTGAAACCGAGACCCGCAAGACCGTTGAGGTTCATGCTGCATCCGGTGAGGACCAGTCCGCATGTCCGGCCAGGGTAAAGGGCAGCAAATCGCACGGCCAGATAGCCGCCGAGAGAAATACCGACGATCAAGACGGGAGAACTGTCGTTGTCGATGAGGATCTTTTCGAGATCTCGAACCGCCTGCTGGATGCGAAAGGGTCTGGCGGAGCGCAGGCCGTGCCCGGGCAGGTCTGGTGCGATGACGTTGAAGTCAGGGGCAAGGGCCGTGATCTGTGGGTGCCACCAGTGATGGTCCACTCCGCCGCCGTGAAGGAACATGATAGTGCGTGAAGTCCTGTGGGTCAAATTTTCTCTCCCCGGGTTTTTCCCGTTCCGGGTTTTCCACTGTCAACGTCGAGCGAGGGGATGAAGACGGTAAGCAGGTTGTAGACCGCGCCTTCTCCTTCCAGTTCACGATCTTTTGCCGCGGAGAATGCCTCTGTTAGTGCCATCAGCCGGGCCTGGAAAGCGCGGGCCTGCGAAGGAGTGAGACGGACCCGTTCCTGGGTGAAGTGCGCCCAGCGCCCATCGAAGCTTGCAAGGTGTTCTCGTTCGCCTTTGGACGATTCCATCAGGGTGATGAAGTCGCTGCGAGTGGACTGCGCGGCCGAATCGAAAAGCGCAACCGCGGAAGCGGATTTTTCCGCCGATCGCTCCCCTGTGTTGAACAGGTTTTCAGTAACCTGGATCCGCATGGCTTGCATGGCGTAGTGCTTTTCGATGATGCCTGAGACCACCTGCGTACCGGCAACGCGGATCAGACCGTGCTCCTCGAGCATGTGGATATGGTAGTAAAGCTTTTGAGGAGTGGTTTCCAGCACTTTTGCCAGCTGTTTGACCGTACGCAGCTCGCCCCGGTCATTTGCCAGGTTGATCTCGTCCATCAGGCGGATACGGAGTGGGTCGCTGATTGCTTTCAGGGTTTCGAAATTATCGACGACAAAAAGGGGGTTTCTTTTAATCCCAACCGACATTCAAGTTTCCTCCATCATTAAAATAAATTTAAATGATGGAAACTATTATAACACCCCAAAACAGTTTAATCCAGTAACGCTAAAATTTGCTTTTAGGGGATATCGTAGCCGGCGCGTGCCAGGAGGTCGCCGAGGGTCTCGTGCGTAACGTCCTGCAGTTCCGGGGATAGGTCAGTCTGCCAGCGATTAATCGATTTAATCGGATTATTTCCGGAGGTTTTATGCGGCGTCAGGCGGGTGAACAGGCCGGGCCAGCGCTGCTGCATGCGCTTCGGCACGAGATAGGACAGCACGTTTTTCGCCCGCTGCTTGGTAGGCACGGAATTCGCCGCCTTCAACATTCTTCTCACGGTCTTCGCGTCGTTCTTCACGCCGATATATGCCAATACACCGGGCAGCGTTTCTTCAGGCTGCAGAATCAGGTCTTCATATTTCATAAGGATCGAGCGGTCTTTGCGCTCATCGTAGCTGTCCAGGAGCTGTTCGATGCTCGGGCGGAGCTTGCGGATGAAGTCGGCCTCATCAACGGCGACCAGCGGCCCCACGCCGACGTAGCCGCGCATTTTGTTGAACGCGAACATCGAGCAGACCATATCGCGGAAATCCCGCAGGACGAAGACCTCCCTAGCTCCCGGATACAACCCATACATGAGCCTTGGAATGTGGTCTGCTCGGTTTTTTTCAGCAAAGAAACGCGGCTTCGGATCCTTCTGCGCACGCGCGAGGTTCAGATAGAATTCGTCAATGTTCTGCTGGCAGAATTGAGCCGTGCGTACGACCATATCTCGGCCGAACCAGCGCCGCATTTCGCGGTGTTCGATCACAGGATGTGTGAAATAAGGGTTCTGACCGGTGTTCCACGGCCGGTCGGCAAAGCCGAGGCGTTGCATCGACTGCTCGTGGTTTGCCGGGTCCGTAAGCACCTTCAACTGGTGAATCCAGTAATTCGCCGCCATGGTTTCGTATGGATGCACCCGGTGAATCACAATTTCGGGATGCTCGCCGAAGAGCCGCACCGACCAGGTCGAACCGCTTCTGCCGTGCGAGGTAATCATCAATGGCTGAAGTTTCGCATCGTAATTCGATTGGAGCGGTTCGTGCTTCAGGCGGATCGAACCGAACGGTACCAGCGGCCCATCCTTGATCTGGACCTGCAAGACGAGTTCGCAGGGGGATGGGAAGCCCGTGACACCGACCTCTGTGATAAAACCTGGCGTCTGCGCACCGGGCTGCGCCGGGTAACGCAGGCTGATTTTCGGCCAGAGGGTGTTGACCGGGACGACCTTGACCCGCACACCCTGGTGGGTGATCACGACCGATTCGACAGGCTGCCTGGCCCCGAGCAACCAGCCTGCCAGGGAAAACGAGTAAATGTCGTCAGAAAAACCGACCGCAGGTTTCTCTATCATGCCCTTGAACAGCCAATCACTGTCTATTTGGTCCGTGCGGACTTCCAGTATTTCGATCGTTGCCATAAATACGTTTCCTGTACGAACGCATAGTTTACCAGCGGCTATCATATCACCGACTTGCCCGACTTGCATTGGCCAAAATGCACGGGACCCTCAAAAGACCTTTTCTTGACGTGCATTTCTCTTTATGGGAGAATATGGAGCGCTTTTACTTGGGGAGCCAGGTTACGGCTGAATCAATTTCGAATTCCTGACCCTACGTGATCTGAGAATACTTTATGGAACGAGCTGCCGGCCTGCCGGTCTATGATACCGCTAATTTAAAACCTGCTTTTATCCAGGAATTGATCGATTCTTACCGGTATCGCCACCTGCTCATGCAGCTCGTCCGGCGAAACATCACGGTTCGCTACAAGCGCTCCTTTCTTGGGGTGGCCTGGAGCATGCTCAACCCACTCGGTATGATGATCGTGATGGCCGTCGTCTTTTCAACTATATTCGGTTCAGAAATCGAATACCGCGTATTCCTCCTGAGCGGCCTCCTGGCGTGGAATTTCTTTGCGGAAGCTTCGGCACTCGGGGTTGGCAGCATGGTCTGGGGTGGGGACCTGATGCAGCAGGTCTTCGTGCCGCGTTCTGCCTTTGTCGTGTCCTCGGTCGGGACCGGTCTGGTCAACCTGATGCTCGCGATCGTCCCGCTCCTGGGAGTAATGCTCTGGGTGGGCGTCCCGATCAACTGGGCGATCCTGTTTGCACCCGTGCCGGCTATCTTCATCCTCCTCTTTACGCTGGGCGTTAGCCTGATCCTCTCTGTAGGCGCGATGTATTTTGCCGACGTCAACGAGATGTTTAAAGTTGTCCTGAGAGCCTGGATGTACCTGACCCCTATCGTCTATCCGGAGACCCTTCTGATTAACAACGGCTACGAATGGCTGCTGACCTACAACCCGATGTACTACCTCGTGCGCGTCTTCCGCGTGCCTTTCCAGTTCGGCCGCCTGCCGACGCCGGAAGAGTTCTGGTCCGCTTTTGTGATCAGCACCGTCGTGTTCTTGCTAGGCTGGCTGATTTTCAACCGCTACGCAGATGAGTTTACCTACCGTGTCTGAGTCCAGGTTGACACCCGTACCGGAGGCTGCGGCCGCGCACGCCGATCTGATCACGATCGAAAACCTGGGCGTTCGTTACCGCTTACCTTCGATTGCCACACGCTCGATCAAAGAGTTCTCCATTCGCGTGCTCAAGGGACAGTTGGAATATAAATATCATTGGGCCCTGAAAGACGTCAGCCTCAACATCGCTAAAGGTGAAATCCTCGGTCTTGTAGGGCATAACGGGGCCGGGAAAAGCACGCTGCTTAAAGCTGTTTCCAGGATCCTGAAACCGACGGAAGGCCGGATTGTCGTGCACGGCAACGTGGCCGCGCTCCTCGGCGTCGGGGCGGGCTTCCATCTCGAGCTTACAGGCCGCGAGAACGTTTTCCTGAACGGTACGCTTCTGGGTTTCACCGTCAGGCAGATGGAGGAAAAGTTCGAGCGCATCGTCGATTTTGCCGAACTCTGGGACTACATCGACCAGCCTATCAGGACCTACTCTTCGGGTATGCGCGTGCGTCTCGGCTTCGCCATAGCGACGGATACGATGCCGGACATCCTGATCGTCGACGAAATCCTTGCCGTCGGGGATGAATCATTCCGTAAGAAGAGCGCCGACCGCATGAAAGCGTTCCGGATGAACGGCGCCACCATCCTGCTGGTGACACACAACATGGATATTGTACGGGAAATCTGCCACAGGGTCGCCTGGATTCACCAGGGCAACCTGCGGTTGGTCGGGGAAACGGAAAGTGTCGTCCAGGAGTACATCAACGAACGCAGCCGCCATTCCGAAAAAGTCAACCCACGGGCGCGCGCCTGAACCTGGGCCAAACCGCAATACTTAGAAAACCATGACGAGCCTGCCAGACGAACAACCCTCCGCACAGTCCGGAACAGGGTATTTTGAACGCATTGCCGCAGAAATCCGATCGAAAATCGCGCCCGAACGCGTGATGGACCTGGGTTGTGGCGCCGGTGCACTTGTTAAAGAGCTGCGCGCAGTGGGGATCGAGGCCTACGGGCTCGATCCGGATTCGGAAAAAGTTCTCGCCGCCGGTGCGGTGCTGCAGAATTACCTTCATTCAGCTCCTTTGAGCAGCCCCCTTGACGGAAAATATGACCTTGTGACCTGCCTGAACGTCCTTCACAGGCTGCCGGAAGAGACGATCGAAGAGGTTTTGTCTGTCCTTGCTGCCGGGACAGGCGATGTATTGTTTGCCGCGCCCCCGCCGGATTATGCCGGAGCAGAACCGGCCTTTCCGCCCGATTATTGGGCCACCGTTTTTGCGAAGCACGGCTTTTTCCACGACCTTGATTTCGACGCGTCCTTTATTGCTCCGTGGGCTTTCCGCTTCCGCAAACGCAGCGCCCCAACGCTCCTTGATGCTGTCGAGGCGTATGAACGCGGTTTGTGGTCCCTGCGGCGCGAGAATGTCCAGTTAAAAGACACGTTACGAGAAACCGAGCGCTCCCGCGACCTCGCTCTGGCTGAAAACGACCCGTTGATGCAGACGCTCACATACCGTCTGAAGCAGTGGGAAACGACCTGGGCTGACCTCGAGCAAAGCGCAGGTTGGAAGCTCCTCTCGGCTGTGAGGAAATTCCGTCTCAGGTTCGCACCGCCAGGCAGCCGCCGAGCGGAACTCCTGCGGCTTGTGCGTGACGGTTTTGGAACCCTCGGGAGGGACGGTATGGGGGCTTTTTTCAGGCACTGGTGGAACGGCCTGCGCTCCCCTTCACTGCGGTTCGCAGCCGGTCAGAAGACAATTGAGCAGCGGAATGCGGAGGCTTATCCCGGTTTTGTCGAACGGACCGTGCTGTCGACCGGGCAGCTTGACGAACAGCGTGCGGAGGCCGCCTCGTGGGATTGGCGACCGCTGATCAGTTTCATCACGCCGGTCTACCAGCCACCGGTTAATGTGCTCGAAGCACTGCTCGAATCCGTCCTGGCCCAGACCTACGACCGCTGGGAGCTCTGCATCGCAGACGCAAGCCTGCAAACTCCTGAAACGCGCAAGCTGCTGCAGTCCTACGCTTCCAGGGACGACCGCATCCGTCTCCAACTGCTTGAGGCAAACCTGGGGATTTGTGGTAACAGCAATGCCGCGCTGCGCATGGCTTCCGGTGAATACATCGCCATCCTCGACCACGACGACCTGCTTGCTCCGGACATGCTGTTTGAAGTCGCACGGCGGATCCGCAAGAATCCGGCCGTGGACGTCATTTATTTTGATGAAGATAAGCTCTCTGCCGACGGCACCGAGAGGCGCGAACCGTTTTTCAAGCCGGATTTTGCACCAGAAATGCTGATTTCGGCGAACTACCTGACCCATGCAGTCTACCGCAAGCGCCTCGTGGAGGATACCGGCGGTTTCGACCCGGCCTTCGAAGGCTGCCAGGACTGGGACCTGGCGTTCAAGGTGACCGAACGCACGGAGCATATCATCCACATCCCGCGCGTGCTGTATCACTGGCGGCAGGTCAGCGGCTCGACGGCGGGAGAATTCGGTGCAAAAGGCTACGTCTTCGAGCGCCAGCTCCGCTGCGTCAGGGGGCACCTCGAGCGCCTTGGGATGAAAAACGTGCAGACGAGTTTCCCGTTCCCGGGTTTCCTGAGGGCGACCTGGCCAGTGCCCGGACGCAAAGTTTCGATCATCATCCCGACGAAAGACAAGGTCGCTTTTCTCAAGCGGACGATCGACTCGATCCTGAAGAAAACGGATTATCCCGATTTTGAAATCGTGATCGTAGATAACGGCAGCCGCCAGCGGAATACGTTGAAGTATTTTGCTAAGCTGCAGGACAACCACCAGGTCAAGATCGTGGATTACAACGAAAAATTTAATTTTTCAAGAGCGAACAACATCGGTGCGGCCCACGCTTCCGGAGATCTCTTCCTGTTTTTAAACAACGACATGAAGATTCTTCACGCAGACTGGCTGGAAGAACTGGTCCGGTGGGCAGAGCGGCCTGAAATTGGCATTGTGGGTGCAAAACTGCTTTATCCGGACGATTCGATCCAGCATGCCGGCGTCATCGTGGGAATGGAAGGGCATGCCAGCCACGTTTTCTGGGGGTACAGGGAGCGCCAGAGCGGGCCGTTTGGTTCGGTAGATTGGTACAGGAACTTCACGGCGGTTACCGGGGCGTGCATGCTGATCCGAAGAGACACATTCGAAGAGATAGGCAGCTTTTCCGAACGGTACGTGCTCGCTTTCAGCGATATCGAGCTTTGCAAGCGGGCAATTGATAACGGCTACCGCGTGGTCTATACGCCGTTCGCAAGACTCTACCATTTCGAAGGGAAATCGCGCGGTGACCACATCCCTTCAATCGATATCCGTGTCGGGTACGATGATTTAATGGCACTGGTCGAATCCGGCGATCCGTTTTACAATCCGAACCTGTCCTACATAGAACGGAAGCCCCTCATCCTGTCGCCGGACGAAGAAGACAGGGTCGCTCGTTTACGCCGCGTGGCCGCGCGGGTCCGCGTCGATGAATTAACCTTGCCACCGGAAAAGCAAAACTAAATACGAAATCAAAACACGTCAAACCGCTTCCGGGCCGTCCTTCGGCCAATTCGGAACACCACGTGGATAATTGCCTTTTTTACATCACCAGGCACACAGAACCAGGGGGTTTTAGACCAGTAGCGAAGCACGACCACAAGGCTCATAGATCCGCATACTCACTGGAGGCATCTGCGCTTGTTCAACAAACCAAACCGGAACCAACATTTTTTCGTGATATTAATGATCGGCCTGGCCGTTTTTCTCGGCGCAGAACCCCGGACGGCAGAGTCCGCTGCGCCCAGCCTGACGCTCGGAAAAACGGTCGTTGGCGAGGGGGATGATTATGCAACCCGCGTCCTCGGATTTCCCTGGTGGAATCTGAATGGCCCACCATATCCCGACGACTTCACAGCGCTGAAAAACATCAACGAGGGCACTTTCTCGGTAACAAATGACGGATTCTGGCAAATGACGTCCACCAGCGACGATGCGAATATGTGGCTAAGCTGGCCCGGCCTGGATCTGACGCAGGTTGTTCTCAAAATGGGAGCTTCAAACCCCATCGATGCGAATAAATACAAACTGGTGTCCTATTATATGTGCCTGGCTAAGGCGCCGGCGCAGAATAACGAGACCTGGGCTTCCATCATTTACTGGTTTTACGACCGGATGCCGTTCACCGATCCGGGAAATGGGCTTTCAAATTTCCTTTTTTTCTACCAGCAAGGAAAATTTAAGGAAGACGGTGATTGCGAACTGCTCACGTTCGACCTGAGCCAGCCTGCAGCCTGGATGACCGGATCCTGGAACAACAACCCGCGCCAACCGATCGGCTTCCGTCTTGATCCTGTAAATGTGAGCAACATGGGCTTTAAAGTTGGTTGGGTCCGCCTTACGACAAAGGATACCGGCAACATTGTCCCGCTATCATGGTCCGGCGCACCGCCCGGACAAAACGAGTTTTATGTCAGCCTGACTGGCTGTGGGCAAAACGGCGTCCTTGTTGGAGGGAAGAGTGGGGCCAGCGGGACGTTCAACTGGGGACAGCAGGTGATTCCGGGTTTTTCAGAAGTGCATCCGCTCCCGCTGCCGGAATCGTTCGAACCGGGGCAGTATCACCTGTACATGAAAGATTCAACGGGCGGCATCACCTGTGCCGGGAATAACCCCCTGACAGTCTCCCCGGCGCCGGTTTTTGCTTTTCAAAAGCCATCTTTCCAGAGTGGGCCTGATTTTGCAACCGAGACTCTCGGTGATCCCTGGGGCATGGCTTCGAGCGGTGATGTCAACAAAATCGTCAACGCGGACTTTACCTCGTTTACGGATGGCATTCTGACGATGACATCGAACGACAACGATCCGCAGATCTTCATGAACCTCGGCGGAAACACGATCCCTGCGGACAGCTATCGTTATGCGTCATTCCGTTTCAAGATCAACGGCAATCACACCTACCAGAGTGACTGGGTGCAGCGCTGGATCTGGTGGTATTCGGGCGGGCCGTTCGTCGACCATGTCACCACGCAGGATATGGAAATTTACGAAGGGTGGCATGTGTACACGCTCGATATGGAAAATGCCCTGACGGAAAACTGCGCGTCGAACTGCTGGTCCGGAAATCCGCGGGTCTTCCGTTTTGACCCTTTTGAAACACCGAAACCGACGAACATCCAGATGGATTACGTCCTCCTGACGGGACCGGAGACGGTAATCCAGGGTGACTTGTTCCGCATTGCTTTCACGACCGATGCGTCGCCAGATGCAACGCTCACGTTTTATTATGATAATGATAAGGATCCCGGCAACGGCCGGACAAAGATCGGCGTATTTGGTGTCCCGAACATGGCTCAAACCCCTTCAGGCGGCGGGCCTTTTCAATTGTTTTTTCCCAGCACTTTCATGATAGACAACAGTGAAATTCCCCTCTACTCAAATTCGCAGTTCTACCACTGGGACACAGCAAACGTGCCGAAAGGCACCTACTTCGTCTCGGCCGTGGTCGATGATGGGATTATAAAAACGACATGGTATAGTGAGCTTCCAGTGACGGTAAAGTAAAACCAGAAGACAGGCTTTTATTCACAAACCTCGCTTCCTAATCGGTTGGAAAATCGACAGAGACCGTCTGCAGCGTATCGGAGGCTGTCTGGATGTACAGCACGCCGTTCGAATAGTGAATGTTGTCGGCCCGGGGGATGCCCTGGATCGTGATTTCCCATAGAGGTTCCAGCTGGCGCTTGACGTAACCTCGGCATACGAGTTGGGTCTCCGCTCGAACAAGAGTGCACAACGTCAGATTAACCGCCGACGTATCTTCTGCCACGACGAATGATTCTGATAAGTCTACCGTGATCTGGTTCAGGACCTCACCTTCAAAAGTCACCCAGTCGTAAATAATTGACCGGCCACCGGCCTGGACGAAGACGATCCAGATCGTGCCGTCTTCCGTGACCGAGAGCCGCGGTGGCAGGCCGCGCGTTGCATTGGGAGGAAAAGCGATCGTCACCTGCCTCTCGATGTTCAAATGGCCGCCAGGCAGGAGCGTCCATTCCATCACGGTGCTGCCGCTCATCAAGTAGGTTTTCCCGTCCCTGCCCATTGCGAACTGGTCGATCGGGAATTCCGTTTCAACCAGCTCGACCAGCTCCCCGGTGGACGAGCGGACCACGTTATCGTCCACCGAGATCCAATCACCGGCTGGCGTGATCTGGATGGGGCGGTAGAAATTGAAGGTCTGAAGGGGTGTACGCCAACGCTGCGTGCCGTCCGGCCCGAGGGCTTCAATCTGGCCGCGTGTGCCGTTTGTTATCGTGTAGAAAATATCACCTGTGCTGCTGAAAACGGGGAAAAAGAATGCCGGGCGAAGGCCTTCTTCGAGGTCGTGTTTCCATAATAGTCCTTCCGAAGGCGTAAAGGCATACAAAGAACCCTGTGAATCGAGAAGATAATACGTGTCGTCCGCGAGGCCGGTGATCGGCGGCGAATGCGGGGCTGCATCGAGCGGTATTTCCCAGTTCAACGTCCCATCGAGGGTGATGGCATAAAGGCGCGTATCCGAAGCCACGACAATGCTGCCGTCCTGTGCCAGGATGGGTGGAAAGGCCGTGCCGACCGTTCCGCCACCGAAGAGCGTTTCTTGGAGGACATATACCGGTTCGGGCAGGGCGAAGGTGTGCAGGACAGCTCCGTCTGAATCCAGCACATAGAACTGGTCATCGGTTGTCAGCAAATATACGGTCTCGTTTTCGTGCAGGAGCGGTTCTACAAGCAAATCAGATGGGGTTTTAAAGATCCAACCGCTGCCTGTCGCGGTAATCGCAGTGCTTTCTTTGGCGGCATTGGCTTGCTGCTCTTCCAACGCTTCTGCGATACTCCGCTCCATCACGCCATAGATAAAGCCCTTCCGGCTGGCGAAGATGAAACCGGACGGTGTACGAGTCCCGCCGGTGAGCGTATCCTGGATCCCCGGATATTCGCCGAAATCCACCTTCCAGGCGGGTCTTTCTCCGGTTTGCGTGAGGCTGAGGCAGGTTTCTTTTAATGGATCTTGCAGGCTGAACCGGTACCGTCCACAGACAATGACCGACAGATCGTCTTCCAATGAAACCGGCATGATCAGGAAGTGGTTGTCCGGTCCATGCGTCTCAAACAGCAGCTCACCCAGCTCGTTTTGCCAGAGGACGAAGCCTCCGAATACGAAGATGAATAGATTATCTTCCGTCACGTGTACGGTGAGGGGAGAAGCGACTCCGCCGAACTGCTCCGTGATCCCTGAAGCGCGGATGGTGGTGAGCAACTCCATCGTGCTGCCGCTGCGCTGCCATTCAAAAACTGCGGGTCCGGAGACCATGTAGTTCTTTCCATTGGTGCCGACGAAGAAAGAATCGGGCGCGATGGCGCTTTCAAGGATGACCGGCTCACCAGTAGCGCTGTCGAAAAGTTCAGCGGCGATAAACACATACTCGCCTGCAGCCGTGAGCCCCGGCGGGCGGAAGAATTTTGCCGTCTGGATCTCTGCCCGCCAAAGCGGGCTTCCGTCCGGCCCGACGGCCTGTACAAGTCCGGATGTGCCCCGACTGATCGTGTAATACAGCACGCCATTCAAATCGATCACCGGCTGCGAAACGGCAGAATAACCGCCATCGGGCTGAACGTATTGCCATACCACCTCTCCTTCGAGCGTCAGGGCTGTTAACCCTCCGGACCGGTCCGGGAGGAAGAGCGTTTCACCGGAAATGACCGGGGAAAACGCAGGCGCCGGGTCGAGTGTGAGCTGCCAGCGGGACGAACCGTCGGGATTCAACGCGTAGACTTCCCCGCCGAGGCTCGCCACGTAGATGTTGCCCTCGGAATCGACAGCCGGATGTCCGGCGAAGCCGCTCTTGTCTTCCAGGGTCCATACGATGACCGGATCGGTGATCTGCACAGGCTCGGTCGGCATGGTGAACGGTTCTTCGCTGTTCCCGGCACCGGGGGTTTCGACCGGCTCTGCGGAGATCGTTTGCGATCCGCTGTCGCTCCCAACTGGTGTGGCGCTGCCTTCTGCCGCGCCGGGCAGTGGCGTCAGCGTGGGAGGAGCGCTTTCATAAAAGAACAGGTTGACCTGCGATTCCGGCAGCTTGAAAGTGCCGGCCTGCCAGCCCCGGACGCCGAAATAACCCAGCAAGCCGCCGGCAAGAAGCGCCCACAAGATGACGGCTACCCTCGTTCCAAACAACACGTTGCCGACCGGGTGCCAGGCCTGCGCGATGTTGAGCCGCAACGCGCCCATGGCATTGCTAAGCCAGCGGATGCGCAGGGTCTGTATTTCAGGGGAAAGCCGCAAACGCAGACCTTCGCCGATCAGGTTGAAGCCGAGGACGGCGACGAAGACCACGCTGCCCACAGAAACAAGCCCCCAGGGATCTGTGAGCCGCACCCAGGCGGTCGCAAGCATTTGCCCCAGTTCCGGCGAGCCGCTCGTGCGCCGGGCAACGAAGTCGGCCACGTCCACCCAGACATCGCCGCCGATGTAATAACCCAAAAAACCGAGTCCTGCGGTCAGCATCAACGTACTGCCCACTTCGAACGCCAACAGCATAAGCAGCATGGAGCGGATTTGCCGCAAGACGTGGCGGAAAACGATCTGCGAATCGGTTGCGCCCATGGCGTAAGCAGCCTCTACGTAGACCTCATTGCGCACCGTGCGCGTTTGCTCCCGAACGAGACGGGCCGTCTCTGCCCAGCCAGTGAGCGACAGGCCAATGACGAAGGCCAGCACCCCCAGTTCCACCCCGACGATGGCAATTGCCCCGAGGGCGACGAGCAGCCCTGGCAGCGCCAGGGCGCTCGAGATGAGCGTATCGAAAAAGCTGCCGATTCTGCCGATCGAATAGCCGGCAACCAGTCCGATCAGGGTGCCGAGAATCAGCCGCACGCCTGCCACTACGAAGACCATCTGGAACGTAGGCCGCACGGCGTGCAGCAGCCTGCTGTAGATATCCCGCCCGAACTCGTCGGAACCGAGTGGAAAGCCGGTCACTGTGAAGGCTTTGAACGGCGGCACGTGCCATTTCCCGGTGAACGGGTCTTTAACGATCAGGTTCTCTTCGATCGGGTCCCTGGGGGCCAGGGAGGGGCCGTAGACGGCAAGATAAGCGATTGTGCCGACGAAAAGAATCCCCAGCCAGAGCGGCCAGTTGATGGAAAAGCGGTACCCGCGTGCTTTATTGCGCCTGAGTGTTTTTGTCGTCATAAAGGCTCTCTAAATAATTCACTTTACACATTACCCGGCCCTCAGCCTTGGGTCGACGGAGCGGACGATCACGGAAGCCAGCAGATCGGTGACCAGGAAAAGTCCGCCGAATGCCGTCAGGATGATGGCAACGGCTTCCGGATCAAGGAAAAGCAGGGTCCCATCGGCGCTGGACAGCAGAGGTGGTACAAGCGTCTGTGCGAGGAGGCGGCCCAGGCCTGTCCAGGCAAAAAGCCACTCCACGACCACAAGCTCGCCGACCAGCAGCCGGAAAGATCCTGAAACTGTCAGGATAACGGGAGCGATGATATTGCGCATGGCGTATTTGAGTCGGATGGAACGCCAGGTCTGGCCGAGGCTGCGGCCGGCCCGCACGTACTGCTTGTTTAGCTCCCCGGAGAGTGTGCCGGCCGTGAACTGGGCTATCTGCATAGTCGGGCGGGCCATCAGCGCGATCGTGGGGAAGACGAGGTGCCTGTCCCAGCCGAAACCCTGGATCGGGAAAGGGATGTCTGTTTCCGGCCCGGCCCATATCACGTACGAAACGGAAGCAACGATGAGCAGGCTCCCGATATAGAAACTCGGCATGGCCAAGCCGGATGTTGAAACAAAAGTCAGCCAGCGAGAAACGCCGGGGGGATCGTTACGGACGGCCCGCAGTCCCAGCAGGAAGCCGATGATTATGCTCAGAATCAGCGCCAGCGCCAGCAATCCCATGCTGGCCGCTGTAGCTTCGCGAATGGATCCCAGGATGCTCGCTTGCGTGTGGCTGCGCAGTTCCGGGTTGAAGATCGTGCGCAGGTAACCGGCATATTCGGGAAATAAGGGCCCAGGTTCTTCGACGAACGGCAGGTAAGGCGTCCGTTTTGCGCGCAGCGGTCGTGCGAAATGAGCATACGTGTACCCCAGGAAGTTCACGGCCATCAGCGCCGGAGGGATAAGAAGTAATCTTCGAATGATATAACGCAGCATACTTGCTCCTGATAACGATTTGCTTCCTGTGAGGCGTCAGGGAATTTCAAGATCGAAGGCGTAAAAACTCAATGGGTCCGGCTGCATATAGAGCCTGCCGTTCAGGTAGTTGATGTAAAAATTGTGTCCAGACACCGGAGAGTAAATGCCGTCTATTTTTAGGGTCCAGACGGGTTCATCCATTCCCGGGATATTCCGCGCACAGGAGATATCACCGGTTTCTATATCCGGATCGCAGCGCAGGTATTCCACTTCTCCCCGGTTTGTCGAGAAATGGAACTGTGTTAACGGCACGGGGAAAACCCGGATTCCATCGGTGATTGTGTCAATCCAGACGAGTTGAGATTCTCTCCCAGAATATACGGTGAATTCGATCAAGCCGTCCGGATGGATGTGCAGGAACGGTCGGAAAAAATTGTTAAACCCTTCCATGTTGACCGTGATGTCCTTCAACTGTTCGAACCCGTCGGGGCCGATACGCCAGCGAATGATGTGCAGACCGGTGATGAGATAGTCGAACCCGTCCTCCCCGGCAAAAATATTATCGACCGTGAACGGGAAATCAATCACTCGCAGCTGCCCGTCAGACAGGGAGATAAAGTCTTTGTCGATAAAGACGTAATCCTTACCAGCAGAAAAGGAAGGTGAGATGTTAAAGCGGTGGGTTTCCAGCCGCGTGCGCCAGCGCTCTTCGCCTTCCGGCGTGACGGAGACGAGAATTCCGGACATGCCGCCGGAAAGGACCAGGTAGATGTTGCCGTCAGGACCAATCTGGGGATCGGAGGAAACATGCAGGTTTTCGCCGGGGCTGAAGGTCCACAGAAGCCCATCCCGGCCGAAAGCGTGGAGGTTTCGGCTGTCAGCCAGGTAAAACACATTCTCATCCGAAACTGCTGCAATGAAGTATTCATCGTTGGGAACACCGTCGAGCGGGAAAGTCCATAGCAGGCCTTCTACGGGAGTGAAAGCATAAATATTGAAAGCGGCGTCGGCGATAAGCCAGACGTCGCTGCTCTGAAAAAGATTGGTGAAATATCCCGGTGAATCGAGCGAAATTTCGAATTCCGAGCGCATCCCTGACTCCGGATGGACGGCAAACACGCGGTTCCCGGTGACCTGGACGACCGTCAGATCGTCCAAAAAGAACGTGCGACCTTCCAGGATATCTTGTTTTTCGATAACAGCGTCATCCTTGAAAGGATATGCGACCATCGTGCGCGGGCTGCCGTCGGCATTTACGAAGTAAAAAGTGCCGCTTTCTCCTGTGAAACCGGCAGTCCCGTCAGAAAGGATCTGCGGTCGCCCGACCAGTTTCTCCGGAGCCCGCCAGACCCAGCCGTTCGGTAAGGGTGTGGCCGGGTTGAACCCGTCCGCTGGTTCGTTTGGTGCGGGCGGCGAGCCGGTTGAGTCGCTGATAGGCGTCTGTGTTGGGATGTTGATGCTGACCGGCGTGGGCGGGACGCGTGTCGGCGTGGGTATGACGTTGGCAGGGCCGTTTTGAGGGGTTAAAGCGGGATCGTAAGCGAGCAGCCCGCCAAAGAGCAGCCCGGCTGCCAGGATGACGACGAGGAAAAGCCCAGTATGGTTATCGTAAAATTGCCTGATTTTCTCTTTCATCCGTCTAGTTCTTCAAGGGCCCAGATGCGGACGGTGCCGTCATGCGAGCCGGATGCGATGAGTTGATCGTCGGGGGAAACATCCACCGACGTGACGGGACCGGTATGACCCAGGAGTTGACCGATAAATTCTCCTTCAGCAAGCGACCAGAGGATCACTGTGCCGTCTTCGCCGCCGGAAACCAGGAAGCGGCTGTCGGCGCTGAAATCCAGGTTGTTAACCCAGCCCTCGTGCCCCGTGAGGTTATAGATCAGATTACCCGTGATCGTACGTGAAACTCGGGCTATACCGTTGACTGCATTGGTTTCATCCCTGACAGTGAGGTCGAAAATTTTCCATAGCGAGATCAGGCCGGTCGTTGAACCAGAAGCGAGGAGAGAGCCCGAAGAAGATAAAACCACGTCCAGTGATCTGCCGCTTTGGCCTTGAATGTTCAGGGTGAACGGTACATCGCTTTTGCCGTGGATCCAGATGGCGCTTTCGGCCGAGGCGATCAGGTAGCTGTTGCGGTCGGAGGCCTGGTTGACATCAAGGCGGATCGAACTTTCGAACGTGTCGAGCTGCTGTCCGTCGCTGACTCGCACCAGGGTCACCATCCGGTTGCTGAGCGTGACAGCGAGCAGGTCTCCGGTGGGCGAGAATTGGAGTTCCTCAACCTGAGACGAGACGGACATCAGCGTTTTGACGAAGGCACCGGTTTTCGGCAGCCAGACCTGGACGTCGCCATCGCGCCCGCCGCTTACCAGGAGCTCGCCATCAGGTGAAAAAGCGACGCTGGTCGCTTCCTTCTCGTGTGCGTCAAGGGTGCGCAGCAGCGCGCCGTCTCGCACCCGCCAGATCCGGATTTTTCCGTCGCTCGCTGCTGCTGCGACGATCGAGCCATCCGGCGAGAAGGCTAAGCTCGTAACTGGGCTGCTGCCGTCGCCGAGAGTCAGGCGAAGCTGCCTGGAAAATGGGACGAACGGGGTGGATGGAACCGTTTCTGACGGTGCAGGTGTGGGGGCGATAATTGGTGCGAACGATTCCTGCGGAGGGGCGCCAACTGTGTTCATGGCCGTGGCTGCCGGTTGGGGAGGAGTGCGGGAAAAGGAATTGAACAGCCAGTTCAGGCCGAGGACGATAGTGAGTGTCAGTGCGGCCCAGGAAACTGAACGGACAGCCTGCCCCGCAAAAGCAAGGACGTTCTTATTTCTCCGCCGCTTCCGGATGAGGCCGGCAGCTTTGCGAAGATCTTGCTGCGTAAGTTGCGGAGGCGCGGACGCAGCGGATAGCGCAGCTCGCAGAGCATTCTCCCGTTCAAGGAAGTCATGCCGGTACGCGCGGCAGGATTCGCAGCCGGCAAGGTGTTCCTCGAGCGCTGCCTGCTGGTCGGCAGGCAGCTGGCCATCTCGCGCGCTTTCGATCCAGGACTGGAACTGGTCGTGGCTCATAGCGGAGGCCTCGATTGCCGGGTAATTTTCGTGTGCTGATCCATTTGGTCCTCCCCCTGCCCGGATCAGCGGGTGGTCAACCGAGCCGGACCAGGTGGTGGAGCTGCTTCCTGGCGTGATGGAGCCGGGAATGAATGGTGCCGGGGTTCGTATCGAGGAGTTGCGAAATCTCCGGCACGGATAAGTCGTGTATGTAATACAGGATGACGGCGATGCGGTGTTTTTCTGGCAGCGAATCTACCGCTTTGAACAGCTCACGGTTCATTTCACTGCGGACGGCAAGCTCTTCAGGGCTGCGGGTCGTGGTTTGCGGGCGTCGGAAGGACAGGAGTGCCTGCTTCAGGCTCAACCAGCGTCTTCGTTTTCGGAGTAGAGTCCGACAGATGTTGATCGCAATTCCGAAGAGCCAGGTCTTCACTTTTGCCTCGCCGCGGAACTGCTGAAGACTGCTTGCGGCAGCGATGAACGTTTCCTGAGCGGCATCTTCGGCGTCGGCCGGTTCCTGAAGGATTGAACGGCACAGCCTGAGGACGTCCGCGTAGTATGCGTGCACAAGTGAATCGATTTGCGTCGTTTCGCTGGTGTCAAAATGTCCCGCGTGATCGAGTGGGAGTGCGGCTGTGTTTCGCTTATCCAGAGGCATTCGTCATCCGTATTGATTTGTCGTCTTTGGGGATCAAATCCTTTAAAATTGGTTGAAATTGGTGCTGGATATTGCTATCTTATCAAAAAACCGGGTTGAATCCGGGATGAATTGCTGTTTTGCAGTGAATCGATGAAGTGGGATCACAATTAATTCATAATTTGACGGACCGGCGCGAGAGATGGGGCTTTAGCCCCATCCTCTCGCCTCTTGACCGGCAAACTGGATTTGGTATACTTTCTCGCACCAAGCCGAAGTGGCGGAACTGGCAGACGCGCGCGACTCAAAATCGCGTTCCTTCGGGAGTGTGGGTTCGATTCCCACCTTCGGCATCCGAACCGTTCAATTGAAATGAACGGTTTTTGTTTAATTCTCGACGAGAGAACTCGAGTTTGTGTTCCAATCCGGTGAAAGGAGCTTTTGTGCAGAAAAATTATGAGAATCAGCAGTTAGACGCAGCGATTCGCCATTTTGTCTACACTTTTTTTGCCGGCGAAGCCCGTCCCCCCAGCACACAAGAGGCTGCAACCCAGCTCGGTCTGTCCGTAGCTGGAGTTGAGGCGGCATTCGAACGCCTGGCGGAAGAGCACCATCTCGTCCTGGCGCCAGGCACGCATACCATCTGGATGGCGCATCCTTTTTCCGGTCTTCCGACGAATTACAGCACACGTATCGGCTCGCAAACTTATTGGGCGAACTGTGCCTGGGATGTTTTTGGCATTGCAGCGATTCTGGGGAAAAACGCAACCGCCGATATTCCGTGCGGCTGCGGGGTGTGCAACCGACAGATAGTATTGGAAATAAATCCTGATGAAAGGATCGAATCGAACTGGTTGGTGCACTTTGTTGTACCGGCCGCGCAGTTTTGGGATCGCATCGGGTATACCTGAGCAACGATTCTCCCCTTCAGTTCGAAGGAACACCTGGCTGACTGGTTGGACCGGCGTGGATTGCGCCAGGGATACACGATGTCCGTACAAACCTGTTGGGACCTTGCGCAGCGCTGGTACACCGGAAGAATGGACCGCGATTGGTCGCGCCCTGATGTTGCAACTGTTCAAGAAATGTTCGATACTCTGGGTCTTTCGGGATCGTTTTGGGCGTTGACCGGAAACTGAAAAATACGCGACAAAGCCGGATTGTGCAATGACCCCTACCAAAAGATATAAGCGGTTTCGGGGGGATAGCTTCGTTCTATGCGTTGTGCAGCAGAGATCCGGGAGAATATCTGAGTGCTTTCAGTCCGGTCCCTTTCCGAACCTTGCGCTTTGCGATAAGATGGGCAGCAGAGACGACCACCATGTTCATTACCTTAGAAGGCCCTGACGGCAGCGGAAAGACCACCCAAATGTTGATGCTGGCTGAAGCGCTCAATGCGCGCGGCCGGACAGTATTCACCACCCGTGAACCCGGTGGGACGGATATCAGCGACCAGATTCGCAATATCCTGCTTGACCATGAGAACAAAGCTATGGTGCCGCGTACGGAAATCCTCTTATTCCTGGCGTCCCGCAGCCAGCATACGGAAGAAGTCATTCGACCGCGCCTGGCGGCCGGGGAAATCGTCATTTGCGACCGGTATCGTGATTCAACGATCGCGTACCAGGGGTACGGGCGCGGCGTGGACATTGTACTGCTCCACCAGTTGAACGATTTTGCCACGAACGGCCTGCTGCCTGACCTGACGTTGCTGCTGGATGTTTCCGCAGAGACCGGGTTGAAGCGCCGGGCGAGCGACGGGGACTGGAATCGCCTGGATGCCGATGCCGTCGATTTCCACCGGCGCGTCCAGGCCGGCTACCACGAACTGGTGAAAGCCGAACCGGCGCGTTGGGTCGTAATTGATGCGAATCGGGAAAAAGACGAGGTGCAGCGAGACCTGCTGGAGGCCGTACTCGCACGGCTTACCGAAGCGGGTGCAGTACGTTAAACATCGATAATATCGTCACCGCCAGGACTGCCGCCAAGACCTTCTGCAAGGTCAGGCATGGAAGCTTCGATGTCTTCGGGGCTCTGGCCTTTTTCCAGGCGATCGACGACTTCATCAAATTCCGGGCCGAGGTCTTCCCCCATTTCCGTGCTCATTTTGCGCATCAGGCGCCCCATGGCCTGCGGATCGTCCTCCAGGCCTTCGAGCGCATCCGGGTTGGAAAACATCGAATCGAGGTCATCCATCCTGGAATCTTCAGAGCGCAGGAAACGGACCCGGTCAATCAGGCGTTTTAAATCAGCGCTTTCACAAAAAGGACAGACGACTGTAACAGTATCGTAATCTTTGTATGAAAGGAATTTTCGAAACTTTTTTCCGCAGTTCTGGCAATGATATCCGTAACGAGGCATGTTCTATCTCCGTGATATTGAGATTCGAGGGACATTATAATTCGAGTCAGCAATGATGGTGCCAGGTTCCAGGTGCAGAGTGCAAAAATCCCGGCACCGAGTACCTGGACTCTGACACCTTACAGCCAACCACCTAACCACCTAACCAACGAACCATTAAAACCATGAAACATTACAAACTTGCATTACTGGGCTTTGGAAACGTCGGGCGAGCGCTGGCCCGGCTGTTTTTGGAAAAAGAAGAAACCCTCCGCAGCGATTACGGCATCACATTTTCTATCACCGGAGTCGCCACCGGCAGCAAAGGCCGTGCAGTCGACCCGGCCGGGCTTGACATCCAGAAGGTGCTGGCTCTTGTTGAGGGGGGGCAGTCGATCGATAGCCTGTCTAAACGGGTTGTTCAGGATAATTTTGACTTCCTTGCTGCCAGCGAAGCAGACGTGATGTTCGAGAATACGCCGGTCAGCTATGCAGACGGGCAGCCCGCCGTGGACCATATCCGCGCGGCGCTTGAGATGAGCATGCACGTGGCTACTGCAAACAAGGGACCTGTCGTCCATGCCTATTATGAACTGACGGCGCTCGCGGCCTCGCGAGGCGTCCGGTTCTTTTTCGAATCGACTGTAATGGACGGCGCCCCTCTGTTCGGACTGTTTCGCGGTGCACTGCCTGCTGCAGAGGTGAAAGCGATCCGGGGCGTATTGAATTCAACGACCAATCTGATCCTATCCCGGATGGAAAAGGGCGATTCGTTCGACCAGGCGGTTGCATATGCCCAGGAGATCGGCATTGCAGAGACAGATCCAAGCGGCGATATCGACGGCTGGGATGCTTCTATCAAGATTGCTGCGCTGACTACGGTTCTCATGGGCGTCCCCCTTAAGCCGGCCGAGGTCGATAGAGAGGGCATTCGTGAAATTGGACCGGCTGAGGTGGCGCACGCAAAGGCAGCGGGCAAACGCTGGAAGCTGGTCTGTACTTCCGAGCGCACGGGCGAAGGCGTGCAGGCGCGCGTTGCGCCAGAGCTTGTGGGCGTGGAATCACCGATGTACGGCGTGGAAGGGACAACTTCGATTGTCCAGTTCAAGACTGACGTACTGGGCTTGCTTTCCCTTGTGGAAGAAGATCCGGGAGTACATACCACGGCATATGGCCTTCTTGCCGACTTCCTTAACGCCGTGAAAGATTAGCCTTCCGGATAATGCACGATCGTGCAGCCGTAGGGCTGTGCTTCCCCGACCGGCGGGGATTTTCCGGCAAGCAATGCATTTACTGCCTCGCGCAGATAATTCGTCGAGGCTGTTTTCTTTCGAAACGTCACATCGTCGAATGCCCCCTGGTAGCGCAGCCTGCCGTCCACGTCGATAACGTAAATGTGAGGCGTCGTCTCAGCGCCGAAGGCCGCTGCTACCAGCCGGTCATGATCATGCAGGACCAGCGGTAGTTTCCTGTTATTGGCCTCGCGCTCGATTTCTTCCAAAGTTTCGTTGGCATTGGGGGCGATGTACATCCATACGACGCGGCTTTCCCATGTTTCTCTCAAGTCCGCGATCTCCTCGTCGGCGCGTTTCGACCAGGGACATTCGGCAGACCAGAAATTGACCACCACAATTTGTCCCCGATAATGACTCAGTGTATGCGGGTGGCCGTCCAGGTCACGGAGAAGGAAATCGGGTACGATTTCGCCGGTTTTCAGCGTTGTTTCAGGTGACATTGCAGTTTCCTTATTATTCATTCCCTGGTTCACGGCAACCAATATGGTGAAAAACCGTTTATTACCAGGCGAATGGCTGGAGAGCCGTCGATGTTGATTATCCAGATTTCTGGAGCTTCATTCAGGTCGGCCTGGTTTGAGCGGACAAATGCAACGTGGGCCTTATCCGGGTGCCAGGTGAACCCAGTATGGTTAAA
>JBFGQG010000002.1:0-27859 GCA_041564295.1 Anaerolineales bacterium
AACTGCCATTTAATACAGTCCGTATCTAATCGGTTGATGACCCGGTCAAAATCGTATTTCATATGCCTCCGAATAACCTGTTGGAATACACAACAGGTAGTTTACCATCTGGCAGATCAATCAAAATAAAGAACTCATGAAATGGACCTTGCGAAGGCTTAAGCCTTCGCAAGGTCCTCATATTAAAAAAACTTTACCCACCTCAATCTCTCTAAAACTGTTTTCTATCGCACTTCCACCTGCACAGGTACCCGCGGCACAGGGATACGCCTGTCGACCGCTTCGGCAATTGCTCGCACTTCCCGGACCAGCCGGGCAAATCGCTCCGGTTTAAGCGATTGGCCCCCATCGGAAAGCGCTTCAGATGGGGATGGGTGGACCTCCACGATTATGCCGTCAGCGCCGGCGGCGATCCCCGCCCGTGCGATAGGCGCGACCCACTCCCAATGGCCTGTCGAATGGCTGGGATCGAGGATCACCGGCAGGTGTGTCAGCTGTTTCAATACGGGAACAGCATTGATGTCAGTCGTGTTGCGGGTGCTGGTCTCATAGGTCCTGATGCCCCGCTCGCACAGAATCACACGCCGGTTGCCGTGGGAAAGGATGTACTCAGCAGCCATCAACAGTTCGTCAACCGTTGCACTTATCCCGCGCTTCAAGATAACTGGTCGCTGGCTCTCACCCACCGCGTGCAGGAGCGGATAGTTCTGCATGTTCCGTGCACCGATCTGCAGGATATCGGCATAATGCGCAACGAGTTCCACTTTCTCCGGCTCCATAACCTCCGTCACGACCTTTAAACCCGTCATTTCGCGAGCTTCCGCCAGGATCTCCAGGCCGGCCTGACCGAGGCCCTGGAACGAATATGGGGAAGTGCGCGGCTTGAACGCTCCTCCTCGCAGTGCATGTGCGCCTGCCTCGCGCACAGCCCAGGCGGTCTCGAGCAATTGAGCACGGCTTTCTACAGAGCAGGGACCGGCGATAACGAGGACTTCGTCGCTACCAACCGAAACACCATTGACGTCAAAAACTGTCTCCTCCGGGTGAAATTCTCGCGAGGCCAGTTTGTAGGGTTTTGAAATAGGGACAACATCGGCAACGCCTGGCGAATTGCGGAAATACTCGAACGAAACCGGCCGCACATCACCCGTTATGGCAAAGGCGATACGCTCCACACCGCGGACCAGGTGCGCTTGCAGTCCTGCGGCTTCGGCTTTTTCAAAAATTGCGCTGATCTCTGTCTGCGCTGCATGGGAGTTCATTACGATAAGCATATTGGTACCCTTTATTGGACGATGACGGCTTGGTGTTCGATGTTCAGGTCGGGGCGAAGCGAAACCGCTGCCCCAAGATAAACATGCCGGATGTTTTTCTGTAAGCGATCGGTATTCCAGAGGACGAGGACGCGCAAGATCTTGGACAGGCTGTCGGTGACGGCGATTTCCTGGTAGCACAGCAGCGGCACGTCTACCCAACCCATCTGGCGCGCGGCAAGGGCCGGAAAAGTTGCGGTGAGGTCCGGCGTCATGGTAAAGAAAATGGATGCGATATCCTGTGATTCCAGGCCCGGATTCGAGCGCAGGATTTGCTTCAGCAACGTTCGTGTGGCCGAAAGGATCGATTCTGTTGTATTCTCCTCGACATCGATCGCGCCGCGTATTCCTCGAGTTGACATGGTGCTCCTCCGGGTAAACATGCCGGCATGTCTCAGCATGTTTACGGCTTCTCCAAATAAAAAATGCGAGGCCGTGTGCCTCGCATTTTGGGATTTCTAAGTGGTTATTTGATCCGTTAAGCGCCGGCAGCGGCTTCGTCCGTTGGAGAGCCGTAAAAATAAAAGCTGCCGTAAAATTGGGAATCGTTTAAATGGATCATGATTTCGGCGATTCTACTGGCTTGAGAGCGTTATGTCAAGCGATTCGTCCGGATTCCCTACGATTCGCTTGACACATTCAGCATTGTTGTGTAGACTAACGCCCAATACCAAACAGGTTCCTCTAAAATGACATTTAGCATTAGCCTCTCACTTATTCTGCTTGTAAGCCTGATCGTCCTCCTGGACGACGAGGTCAATCTCGTTTTGGCAGAAATTTGAGAGTGAGGAACCGCAAACAACCAATCCCAACTCACAAGCTGCCGAACCAGGCAGCTTTTTTTGTTCACAAAACAGTAAGGAAACGATGATTCCAACCGATCTCGCTAGCATTATTGCCCTTTTGATTATCCTTATCGTCCTCCTGGTCGACAAGGCTAATTACGCATGGGCAGCAGATCGGTTGTAACCAGAAGCTGATAGACCTGAATACCAAGAGGCTGCCCGAAGAAGGCAGCCTTTTTAGTTACCAACCTACTGATGGGAGATGGCTATGCGATCTGACCAGATCAAAAAAGGTTTCGAAAGGGCTCCCCACCGGAGCCTGCTCAAAGCAACCGGCGTCCGGGACGAGGATTTCAACAAACCATTTATTGCAATCGTGAATTCCTATGTGGACATCGTGCCCGGGCACGTTCATCTGCAGTCATTCGGGAAACTCATAAAGGATGCTGTGCGGGCGGCCGGTGGAGTCCCGTTCGAGTTCAATACCATTGGCGTAGACGATGGCATCGCCATGGGGCACGCAGGAATGAAGTTCAGCCTGCCATCCCGGGAACTGATCGCCGACAGTGTCGAGACGATGATCCGTGCACACTGCTTCGACGGCATGGTCTGCATCCCAAACTGCGATAAGATCGTACCAGGAATGATCATGGGCGCTCTGCGTGTGGACATCCCGGCCATTTTTGTCTCAGGCGGGGCAATGGCTGCAGGGAGACTCCCCGATGGAGAGGTCGTGGACCTGATCTCCGTCTTCGAAGGAGTCGGCGCATTCCAAGCCGGCAAAATCGACGCTGACCGTCTCAAGCTCCTCGAAGACCACGGCTGTCCCAGCTGCGGCTCCTGTTCAGGCATGTTTACCGCCAATTCGATGAACTGTCTGATGGAAGTCCTCGGATTGGCCCTGCCTTTCAACGGTTCCGCCCTGGCGCAATCGGCAGAAAGAGAAGCGATTGCCAGTTCGGCCGCTGAAAAAGTCATGATGCTGGTGGAAAAGGATATCACCCCCCGCCAGCTCGTTACACCAGATGCCATCGACGACGCTTTTGCCCTCGATATGGCCATGGGCGGCTCAACCAATACAGTCCTTCACACCCTGGCTTTTGCCCACGAGGCAGGAATCGACTACCCGCTGGAGCGCATCAATGACGTCGCAGACCGGGTACCGCACGTCTGTAAGGTCAGCCCGGCCGGCAAATGGCACATGGAAGACGTACACCGCGCCGGCGGCATCCCGGCAATCCTGAATGAGATCGCCCGCAAACCTGGCACCCTCCACCTCGACCGGCCGACGGTCTCAGGCAGCAGCCTGCGCGAGAACATTGCAGGGCTGACTGTCCATGACAGGGATGTGATCCGTCCATTGGAAAATGCTCACAGCCCGGTCGGCGGCCTGGCGGTGCTCTTCGGCAATCTTGCCCCGGACGGCGCGATCGTCAAAACCGGCGGCGTGGAAAGTGAGATGATGCGGCATACCGGCCCTGCCCGCATTTATGAAAGCCAGGAAGAAGCCATGCGCGGCATACTCAACAAGGAAGTCCAGCCCGGTGACGTAGTCGTGATCCGCTACGAAGGCCCACGCGGTGGGCCTGGTATGCAGGAGATGCTCTCCCCGACATCTGCAATCATGGGCATGGGCCTCGGCACCAGCGTAGCTCTAATTACCGACGGACGCTTTTCAGGTGGGACGCGCGGCGCCTGCATCGGACACGTCAGCCCGGAGGCAGCCGCGCGCGGTCCGATCGCGGCGCTGCAAAACGGCGACATGATTGAGATCGACCTTTTCGCACGAACTTTGAACGTGGAGATGGCCGACGAGGACATACAGGCCCGTCTTGCAGCCCTTCCCGAATTCGAAACAAAAATCGACAGCAAATGGTTATCGCGCTACTCCCGCATGGTGACGAGCGCCAACCAGGGCGCAGTCCTCATATAAAAGGAGAAGAAGATGGAAAAAACAGGAGCAGAAATCTTATGGGAATGCCTGGTGCGCGAGGGTGTTGAAGTCGTCTTCGGCTATCCGGGTGGAGCCATCATGCCCGTTTACGACGCCATGTTGAGCTACCCGATCCACCACGTCCTCGTTCGCCACGAGCAGGGCGCGGCGCACATGGCCGACGGCTACGCCCGGGCAACCGGAAAAGTCGGCGTGGCGATGGCGACCTCCGGGCCAGGCGCAACAAACCTCGTGACGGGCATCGCAACCGCGATGCTCGACTCGATCCCGATGGTGTGCATCACTGGCCAGGTCCCGATCCACCTCATCGGAGGGGACGCTTTCCAGGAAACCGACGTGACCGGCATCACCCAGCCGATTACGAAACACAACTACCTGGTCTCCAGTGCTGATGAAGTGGCACAGGTCGTGCGCGAAGCCTTTTACATCGCCCGCAGCGGCCGCCCAGGCCCGGTCCTGATCGACATCTGTAAAAACGCCCAGATCGAGAAAACCGAATTTGTCTACCCGGAAGAAATCCAATTCCTGGGCTACCACCCCCCGGACCGGGCACCAAAAGCCGACCTGGAAAAAGCGGCCGCACTGGTCGATAAGGCCGAACGCCCCGTCATCCTCGCCGGGCACGGCGTCCTGAAATCGGGTGCAATGGACGAGCTGCGCACATTCGCTGAAAAGACCCAGACGCCTGTTGCGATGACCCTCCTCGGTCTCGGCGGCCTTCCAGCGTCCCATCCGCTCAGCCTGGGCATGATGGGCATGCACGGCGAGGCTTACTGCAATAACGCCATCCAGCAGGCCGATCTCCTCCTTGCATTCGGTATGCGCTTCGACGACCGTGTGACCGGCAACCTGCGCACCTACGCCCCCCGCGCCCGGAAAATCCACATCGAAATTGACCCCTCTGAGATCAATAAAAACGTCCACGTGGATGTGGCGCTCGTCGGGAACCTGAGGACCGTCCTCGGGGACCTGGTCCAGATCGTCTCCCCCGCCGATCATGAAGACTGGCTCGACAAGATTGCAGAATGGAAAGCGGAAACGGAAGCCCGCGATATCCTGGCCTGGCCGGAAGATGGTTTGCTGTATTCGTCGCACGTGATCCGCGATGTCTGGGAGTACACGCGCGGTGACGCAATCGTCACGACCGACGTCGGGCAGCACCAGATGTGGGCCGCTCAGTACTACAAGCTCGAGCAGCCTTACCGCTGGCTGACCTCCGGCGGCGCGGGGACGATGGGCTACGGCATGCCAGCCGCGATCGGAGCCTGGTTCGGCCACAAAGACCGCGAGATCTGGGCCATCGTTGGGGACGGCGGCTTCCAGATGACCCAGGCCGAAATGGCAACGGCGGTCAATGAAGGTGCCAACGTCAAGGTCATCATCCTCAACAACAGCTTCCTCGGCATGGTCCGCCAGTGGCAGGAGTTTTTCTTTGAGAAGCGCTATAGCGCTGTCGAAATGAAGAACCCGGATTTTGTTAAGCTGGCAGAAGCTTACGGCATTGCAGCCCGAAAGGTATTGAAACGCGAAGATGTCAGGGACGCGCTTGATTTTGCACACAAGACCCCCGGTCCAGTGGTGCTTGAATTCGTCGTCGAGATGGAAGAGGCCGTCTACCCGATGGTTCCCGCCGGGGCAGACCTCGATGCCATGCTGCGCCGCCCAATCCGGCAGTCTTCAGCTTAGCCCGATACGGCAAGGAGAAAGATCATGAGACAGACACTGATAGCGATCGTTGAGAACAAACCCGGCGTATTGAACCGCGTGGCGTCCCTTTTCAGGCGGCGGAACTTTAATATCAGCTCGCTGAACGTCGGCGAAACGGCGGACCCCGGAATCTCGCGCATGACCATTGTGGTCGACAGCGAAGAAGCTGAGGCCCGTAAGGTGGAAGCCAACCTGTATAAGCTCGTCAACGTCGTCGATGTACAGGACGTTACCAACCAGCCGGCGATTTTCCGCGAACTGGCGCTGATCAAAGTCTCGGCGGACCCGGAGCAGCGGGCGGAGGTCGCTAACCTCGCCAGCATCTTCCGCGCCAAGATCGTGGACGTCTCGGGCGACTGCGTGGTGGTCCAGATTTCTGCCCAGGAAGAGAAGGTAGACAGCCTGATCGAGCTACTGCGACCGATAGGGATCCTGGAACTGGTCCGCACGGGGCGCGTGGCGATGATGCGCGGCAACACGGAAGGCGTCCGGCATACGCCTGGCGCGTACGGGGCCAACGGGCATTTGAACGGTAAAAAATAAACCAGAAACGAACGAGGCAATCGAATGGCAACTATTTATTACGATAAAGACGCAAAACCGGAACTGTTGAAATCCAAAAAGGTCGCCGTGGTCGGCTACGGTTCGCAGGGACACGCTCATGCGCTCAACCTGCGGGACAGCGGCGTGGAAGTGACCGTCGGCCTGCAGGAAGGGGGGAAATCCTGGGCAAAAGCACAGGCGGACGGACTGCGCGTCGTTTCCGTGGCGGATGCAGGGAAATGGGCAGACGTCATCATGGTGCTCGCGCCGGATACGAGCCAACCGCGAATTTACCGCGAGTCGATCGAACCGCACCTGTCTTCCGGAAAAACGCTCATGTTTGCCCATGGCTTCAACATACGCTACGGAACGATCACGCCGCCCGAGAACGTGGACGTCTCGATGATCGCGCCGAAAGCCCCGGGCCACCGTGTGCGCGAGACGTATCTCGACGGGGAAGGTACGCCGATGCTGCTGGCCGTTCACCAGGACGCCAGCGGCCGGGCTTACGAGACAGCCATTGCCTATGCGCATGCACTCGGCGGCACGCGGGCCGGTGTATTAAAGACGACCTTCGCCGAAGAGACTGAAACCGACCTGTTCGGGGAACAGGCCGTGCTCTGTGGAGGCGTCTCCGCACTCGTAAAGGCCGGGTTTGAAACGCTCGTCGAAGCCGGATACCAGCCTGAACTCGCCTACTTCGAAACCATGCATGAGCTCAAACTGATCGTCGACCTCTTTTACCGCGGCGGAATCAACTACATGCGCTACTCGGTCTCCGACACGGCGGAACATGGCGATTACGTTTCCGGAAACCGCATCGTCACCGAAGAGACCAAGTTCGAGATGTCTAAAATCTTGCAGGAAATCCAGGACGGCACCTACGCGCAGAAATGGATCGATGAAAATGAGGCCGGCAGGCCCTGGTTCAAGGAAGAGCGCCGCCGCCAGCAAGACCACCTGATCGAGAAAGTGGGCGCAGAGCTGCGCAGCATGATGCCGTTCTTAAAGCCCGTCACTATCAAACCCGGAGAATAGCCTATGGATACGAAGAGTCAGCCCGAAATTGTACGCATATTTGACACAACTCTGCGCGACGGTGAACAATCGCCCGGCGCGTCGCTGACTTCTCACGAAAAACTGGATATTGCGCGTGCACTGGCTCGAATGGGTGTCGACATCATTGAAGCCGGTTTCCCTGCAGCTTCGCCGGACGACCTCGAAGGAGTCAGGCAGATCGCGCTGGAAATCGGCAATATGGAGCCGCCAGGCGATGATTCACCTTTCCGGCCGCCCCCCGTAATTTGCGGGCTGGCCCGGGCACACAAAGTCGATATCGACAAGGCCTGGGAAGCCGTGCAATACGCCGCACGCCCGCGCCTGCATACTTTCCTGGCAACGTCTCCGATCCACATGCGTTATAAGCTGCAAATGGACCCGGAGAGCGTGATCGAACATGCTCGCGAGATGGTGGCTTATGCAAAGCAGTTCTGCGACGACGTCGAATTCTCTCCTGAGGACGCCGGGCGAAGCGATCCCGAGTTCCTCTATCTGATCCTCGGTGAAGTGATCAAGGCCGGTGCAACGACGCTCAACATCCCGGACACCGTCGGGTACACCGCGCCCGCCGAGTTCGGGGCGCTGATCGAAGGCATCATTCGCAACACCCCAGGCATCGAGAACGTGGTCGTCTCTGTACACTGCCACAACGACCTCGGCATGGCGACAGCCAACACGCTCGCCGGGCTCCAGGCCGGCGCCCGGCAGGCGGAAGTGACCATCAACGGCATCGGCGAACGGGCGGGCAATACCTCACTTGAGGAAGTCGTCATGGCGCTGAAGACCCGCCGTGTCCTGTACGGCCTTGACACCAACATCGACACGACGCAGATCACGCGCGTCAGCCGCCTCGTCTCTGACTACACCAGTATCCCCGTACAGCCGAACAAGGCAATCGTCGGGCAGAACGCGTTCGCCCACGAAGCCGGCATCCACCAGGACGGTATGCTCAAGCACGAAGAAACTTACGAGATCATGCGTCCTGAAATGGTCGGCTTGAAACAATCATCGCTCGTGCTCGGGAAGCATTCCGGTCGCCATGCACTGAAGGTCCGCCTGGCTGAATTGGGTTACGAGGTGGACCAGGACGAACTCAACACCGCCTTCGAACGCTTCAAGGCACTTGCGGACAAGAAGAAAGCGATCACCGATCCGGACCTGATGGCGTTGATGACAGACCAGAATTACCAGCAGGAAGAGGTCTATTCACTCGTTAATCTGCAGGTCGCCTGCGGAACGATGGGGATGGCAACAGCGACCGTGCGCCTCTGCGGCCCGGACGGGTCAGAACACACCTGCGCCGCCATCGGTACCGGGCCTGTCGATGCAACCTACAAAGCCATCGACCAGATCGTCCAAAAGCCGAACGAACTGCTTGAATATGCCGTGCATTCCGTCACCGAAGGTATCGACGCGATTGGAAAAGTCTCCGTTCGGATCGCTGCCAAGAATGGAATTTCTCAAACGAGGACCTCGCCGCAGAGCGGACTGACCCGGGTGCGCACATTCGGCGGACACGGCGCGGAAACGGACATCATCGTGGCGAGCGCCCGGGCTTACCTGACTGCGCTAAACAAGCTGCTGATCGCGACCGGACACCCGGCTAAAGAAACCGAACAGGCAAAGATGACACCATGAAATTTGAACCCAAAACCCTTTTCGACAAAATCTGGGACGCGCACATCGTCGTCCAGGAACCTGAAATCCCGACGACGCTGTATATCGACCTGCATCTCGTACATGAGGTGACTTCCCCGCAGGCGTTCACCAGCCTGCGGGCAAAAAATCTGAAAGTCCGCCGCCCTGAGCGCACATTCGGCACAATGGACCACTCCACGCCCACGGTCAGCAAGGACCTGGCATTTGTCGACCAGCTCGCGGCGAACCAGGTGCGCGTCTTTGCTGAGAACTGCCGCGATTTCGGCGTGCGGCTCTACGACATGGACAGCGAGCAGCGAGGGATTGTACATGTACTCGGGCCTGAACTCGGACTGACCCAACCAGGCATGACGATCGTCTGCGGTGACAGCCACACAGCCACGCACGGCGCGTTCGGCGCCCTGGCCTTCGGGATCGGGACGAGCGAAATAGAGCACGTCCTCGCCACGCAATGCCTGCTGCAGTACAGGCCGAAAACGCTCAAAGTCACTTTTGACGGCAGCCTGCCGGAAGGAGTCACCTCCAAGGACATGATCCTGGCGCTGATCGCGCAGATCGGATTTGGCGGTGGGACCGGGCATGTAATCGAATACGCCGGATCAGCCATCCGAGGGCTTTCAATGGAAGCCCGTATGACGCTCTGCAACATGACCATTGAAGCCAGCGCCCGTGCCGGCATGGTTGCGCCCGACGATACGACTTTCGAATATGTCGCCGGCAGGGAATTTGCCCCAAAGGGCGCCGATTGGGACCGGGTGCTTGCCAAATGGAAAACTCTCACAACAGATGAAGGCGCTGTGTTCGACCGCTACGTGCATCTTGATGTCTCCAACATGGAACCGATGGTGACCTACGGCACCAACCCCGATATGGGAATCCCGGTCACCGGTCACGTTCCGGACCCGGCGCAGGAAGGCAACCTCACCCGGCGGCAGGCGCTCGAAAAAGCCCTGGCTTACATGGACCTCCGGCCCGGCCAACGCATCATGGACCAGAAAGTCGACGTGGTTTTCATCGGTAGCTGTACAAACTCACGCATCAGCGACCTGCGCCAGGCAGCTGCCCAGATCAAAGGTCGCAAGGTTGCTGATAGCGTGCGGATGCTCGTAGTCCCCGGTTCGGAAACCGTTCGAAAACAGGCGGAAGCAGAAGGACTGGACAAGATCTTCCTGGAAGCCGGGGCTGAATGGCGGTTTGCAGGCTGCTCGATGTGCATCGCGATGAACGGCGACCAGCTACAGCCCGGGCAGTATGCCGTCAGCACAAGCAACCGAAACTTCGAAGGCCGGCAGGGTCCAGGCGGGCGCACGTTCCTCGCCAGCCCCCTCACTGCGGTAGCATCGGCAGTCTCAGGCCGCGTGGCAGACCCGCGCACATTCACCTGAACATGAGGAAACCCATGACAGAAAATAATTCTGCAACACTCGTATCCAAATTTATCCCCCTGCCCTACCGCGATGTGGATACTGACCAGATCATCCCGGCGCAGTATCTCAAGGTCATAAATAAAGACGGCCTTGTAGACGGTCTGTTCAAGCGCTGGCGCTACACTCCAGAAGGTGAACTCGATCCGTCCTTTCCGCTCAACCGGCCGGAATACCAGGATGCGAAAATCCTCCTGGCCGGGGATCATTTTGGCTGCGGTTCCTCACGCGAACACGCGCCGTGGGCGCTGCAGGGCTGGGGCTTTGAGGCTGTTATCAGTACCTCCTTCGCGGATATCTTCAGGAATAACGCCCTGAAAAACGGGCTCCTGCCTGTGGTTGTCGATGCGGAGACTCACCGGGACCTCTTCGAGCTTGCCGAAGAAAGCCCCCACGCTACGGTGACGATCGACCTTGCGTCCCAGACGCTGACCCTGCCTGGCGGACGCAAGGTCGAATTCCCGATCGACAAATTCAACAAGACCTGTCTCCTGCAAGGGGTCGACCAGCTGGGGTACCTCCTGGGTTTAGAAGAACGGATCAGCGCCTTTGAGGCACGCATGGAGAGCTTATGAGCGCAAAAGTCTACATTTACGACACGACCTTGCGGGACGGCACGCAGCGTGAAGGCCTGTCGCTTTCGTTGGGAGATAAATTGAAAATCGCACAACGCCTCGACGAATTCGGGGTCAATTACATCGAAGGCGGTTGGCCTGGGTCGAATCCTAAAGATGCAGATTTTTTTGAAGCCGTCCAGGGGATGGATTTTAAAAACGCGAGGATTGCCGCGTTCGGTTCTACCCGATACAAGCATTCAAAACCGGAAGAGGACCCGAACATCCAGGCGCTTGTAGATGCCCGCACCCCCGTTGTGACCCTTGTCGGGAAAAGTTGGGACCTGCATGTCCATGATGTGCTTGAAACTGACCTGGAAGAAAACCTGCAGATGATCTCTGACAGCGTCAATTATCTAAAAAAACTCGGAAAAGAGGTCATTTACGACGCTGAGCACTTCTTCGACGGTTATAAAGCCAATCCAGATTACGCACTGATGACCATCAAGGTAGCCGACGACGCCGGAGCGGATTGTGTCGTGCTCTGCGATACCAACGGCGGTACGCTACCGTGGGAGCTATCGGCGATTGTGCAGACCGTAAAAGATGAATTAGGTTGTGATATCGGCATCCACACGCACGACGACGGCGGCTGCGGCGTCGCAAATACGCTTGTTGCAGTGAGCGCCGGTGCCGTCCATGTGCAAGGGACGATCAACGGCTACGGCGAACGGGTTGGGAACGCCAACCTGTGCACGATCGTCGCCGACCTGCAGCTCAAGATGGGTAAAGACTGTGTGCCGCCGGAGAACCTTGGCCGGCTGACGGAGCTTTCACGCTACGTGGCTGAACTGGCGAACCTGCCGCTCGATACGCACGCGCCTTTCGTTGGAGCCAGTGCATTTGCACACAAAGGAGGCATCCATGTTGCGGCGATGCGGAAAAACGAAGCCAGCTACCAGCACATCGATCCATCGCAGGTTGGAAACGTGAAGCGGACGGTGGTCTCTGAGCTTTCCGGCCGCGGCAACGTACTGGATAAAGCAATCGAGTTCAGCGTAGACGTCGATAGCGCACAGGCGCGCGAGGTCGTCGCGCAGATCAAGGAACTGGAAAATATGGGCTTCGCGTTTGAAAGCGCTGAAGCCTCGCTGGCGCTGATGCTTCGCCGGATGCAGCCTGACTACAAACCGCCGTTCGAACTGCTGGATTTCACCGTTCTGGTCCAGAACAGGGGGGAAAACGACGTTTATGCAGATGCCACCGTGAAGGTGCGTGTGGGCGACACCGTCCTGCACACCGCGGCCGACGGAAACGGCCCGGTCAATGCACTCGACAAGGCGCTGCGGAAAGCGCTCCTGGACGCTTACCCTGCGCTTGAAGCTGTCCGGCTGACGGATTACAAGGTCCGCATCCTCGACAGCGATCATGGAACCGAGGCAGGGGTGCGCGTGCTGGTGGATACTGAAAACGGTTTTCAGCGCTGGAGCACGGTGGGGGCCAGCACAAACATCATCAAGGCCAGCTGGAAGGCCCTCGCCGACAGCATGGAATACGCTTTGCTTAACGGGCACGGCGTCGAAAGAAGCGAGGAGCGCGCGTGATGAAAGCCCGAATTGCCCTTCTCCCAGGCGATGGGATTGGACCGGAAGTGGTTGCCGCTGCGACCCGCGTACTCGCACACATCGGTGAGGCATTCGGACATTCGTTTGAAACTGAAGCTTACGCCGTCGGAGGCTGCGCTATCGATGAAACCGGGTCTGCCCTGCCGGAATCGACATTACATGCCTGCCAGGAGGCCGATGCTGTGCTTTTTGGCGCTGTTGGTGGGCCAAAATGGGACGACCCGGCAGCTGAGGTGCGGCCTGAACAGGGATTACTGGGGCTGCGTAAGGCGATGTGCCTGTTCGGCAACCTGCGCCCGGTAAGGCTGCACCCGGATTTAATGGACTCGTCCCCCCTCCGGCGTGAATTGCTCGAAGGTGTGGATCTGCTGGTCGTCCGTGAGCTAACCGGCGGCGTTTATTTCGGTACGCCACGCGGCCGCACGGTCGAAAATGGAGAGACTGTGGCTTTCGACACCATGAAATATGCCGAATACGAAATCCGGCGAGTCGCGCATCTGGCCTTCAAGACTGCCCAGCAGCGCCGGGGCAAAGTCACTTCGGTAGACAAAGCCAATGTGCTCGAGTCCTCCCGCCTCTGGCGGCAGACCGTCAACCAGGTGCGGAAGGAATACCCGGAGGTTGAACTGGAGACCCTGCTTGTGGATGCAGCGGCGATGCACCTACTGACTCGACCGGCGGATTTTGACGTGATTGTCACAGAGAACCTTTTCGGCGATATCCTCACCGATGAGGCTTCCGTTCTCTCCGGTTCGATGGGCAATATGCCTTCGGCTTCGTTGGGCGATCGATTGAACCGGTTCGGATATCCGCGCGGGTTGTACGAACCGATCCACGGCTCTGCACCGGATATTGCCGGGAAAGGCATTGCCAACCCGGTCGGCATGATCGTCTCGCTTGCAATGCTGCTGCGGTATTCGCTTGGCCTGGCGGCCGAGGCAGATGCCGTCGAAAACGCTGTCGACTCTGTACTTTCAGACGGCAAACGAACGGTCGACCTGGCGCGCAGCGGTGAGAGTCTGAACACGATGGAAATGACGGATGCCGTGATCGAGAATCTGTCACAAGGAGTGCGCAATGAATAATTATTTCGTCTGGATCAATGGTGATTTTGTCCACCCAAACCATGCGCCGGAAACCTTATTCACAGTGGGTGAAGAAAATGCATTTTCAGTAGTGCGCGATTTTCGGATTTACGACACAGACAGCGGTCCGGCGGTCTTTCGCCTGACGGAACATATCCGGCAGTTCCTCGAATCGACCAGGGCACAGGGGTATGAAATCCATCTCAGCGAGGAACAGCTTTGCGACACCGTCCACCGCACGTTGATGTATAACGGGATCCGCGATGGGTTTGTGCGCACTCGATTGCTTGTCAAAAAGAATTGGGACCCGAATCTAAGCTATCGAGAGCGCGACGAAAATGCATTTGTGCTGGCCCTGATCTCGCACGATTATTCAGATCACCCGGACGTGGATGAACAAGACCGGCCGATGCACTCTGGGATCGTGCTGGGAACGGAAGTCCCGGCGCAAACGACGCTGTTCCTGGTAAAAGGCCGGGAGATTCAGACGCCGCCCTCCAAACTCTTTGGGAATTCGCTGGTGCGCAATTCAGTGATTACGCTGGCAAACGATCTGGGTTACGAAGTGCATGAATTGCCGCTGACACGTGAACATATCCTCTCTGCAGACGAGGTCTTCTTGAGCAAGGCCGTTGGAGAACTGGACTTCGTTTCTGAATTCGATTCAAAGGTGATCGGCGACGGAAGGGCAGGACCGGTGACCCGGGCCTTACAGTCTGCATTCTATGCCACGATGATGGGACGCGGAGAGCGGTCGCGCGAGTGGCTCGAATGGGTCGGAGCGACCTTCCTCGGTTTATAACTTCAGGGAATAAAGGAAATTGCTATGAAATCAAAATATATCTGGATGGACGGCGAACTCGTACCGTTTCAGGACGCGAAGGTGCACGTACTTTCCCCGTCTTTGCATTACGGACCAAGTGTTTTTGAAGGCATTCGCTGTTATGCGAGTGATTTTGGACCGGCGGTCTTCCGCCTGCGCGAGCACATTGAGCGCTTTATCCGTTCGTGCCGTATCCTCGGCATGGACCTGCAGTACACCGTTGAGGAACTTATCAAAGCGGTCACGGATACCGTGCAGGCGAACGGCTTCGCGTCCTGCTACATTCGCCCGCTAATGTTCCTGGAAGGCCCGCTCGGCCTGAACCTGCAGGATTACACGCCGCGCGTCAGTATTGCCACCTGGGAATGGGCGACATTTTTAGGCGAAGAAGCCCTGGAGAAGGGCGCGCACCTGATGGTTTCATCCTTTACGCGGATGCACCCGAACGCGAGTATGACGAAGGCCAAGATCGGTGGGCAGTACGTCAACTCAATCCTGGCGAAATCGCTGGCGGTGGCAAGCGGTTTTAATGAGGCCATCCTGCTGGACCCTGAGGGCTTTGTGGCAGAGTGCAGCGGAGAGAATATTTTCCTTGTACGTGATGGAGTTGTGTTCACGCCGCCAAAAGCAGCGATTTTGGAAGGGATCACGCGTGATTCGGTCATCCAGCTCGCCGGCGACCTGGGTTATGATGTGCGAGAAGAAAAGATCTCGCGCGATCAGGTTTATATTGCGGATGAGATCTTCATCTGCGGAACGGCGGCGGAAGTGACCCCCGTGAGCAGGGTTGACCATCGCAAGATCGGCTCCGGCACCCGCGGCCCGGTGACGGAGGCTGTTCAACAGGCGTTTTTTGAAACGGTACAAGGCCGTGGTAAACGTTCGGAGGAATGGCTAGACTGGTCCTGGTCCACAGATGCAGTGGAAGTCCCGATTTCGACGGTGAATCATCGCTGACGGAAACGTCGCTCACGCTGGCGTTAATTAAACAAGACTGGAAAATCCATGCAGCCAAAACAGGTAGGCATCGTCGGATACGGCCGCTTCGGCCGGTTCTGGGCGGATCTACTGCGTAAATATCACACCGTCTGGGTGACGGATGCAGTACCTTTCAAAGACGATTCTTTTCTTCCTGTTGAAGAACTGTGCGAACGAGTTGAAGTCCTTTTCTTTTGCGTACCGATCGGCAGGTTGGAAGCAGCATTAACTGCAGTCAGAGACCATCTACGACCAGGAACGATCATATTTGATACTTGTTCCGTCAAGCAAGCGCCTGCTGCATGGATGCTTGAAAATCTGAGCAGTGTCGAGAGGTTGACTCTCGTTGCGACACACCCGATGTTCGGGCCGGATTCGGCCCGAAGCGGCGTGGAGAGTCTCCCGATGATGACCTGGTTTCTTTCCGGCGATAAAGAAGACTATACTGAATGGCATGGTTTTTTTGAAGGCCTTGGGTTAAGGGTGGTTGAAATATCACCGGAAACGCACGACCGGTTGGCTGCATACAGCCAGGGGGTGACGCATTATATCGGCCGGGTGCTCGGAGAACTGGATTTAAAACCGACGCCTATCGACACCCAGGGCTTTTCGATATTGCTTTCTCTCATAGAACAGACCTGCAACGACTCGTGGGAGCTGTTCCACGATCTGCAGATACACAATCCTTACACGCGCGAGATGCGCCTTGCGCTTGAGGGCGCGCTGGACGAAGTATACGCCGCCCTGCTCCCTGAAAGGGTCGACGCGAATGCACTTATTATCGGGGTGCAGGGAGGTGAAGGCAGTTTCAGCGAAGAAGCCGGCCAGACGTATATCGCCGGGCGGTCGGCCAGTTTCCCAAAAAGCCGGATCGCTTACCTGTTCACAACGAAGAATGTGCTGCAGGCACTGCACAGAGGGGAAATCGATTTCGGTGTATTTGCGATCCAGAACGCAGCGGGCGGCGTCGTAATGGAATCGGTCCTTGCGATGAGCGAAACAAACTGCGCAATTATCGAAATGTTCGACCTCGTAATCAACCACAGCATCATGCACCATCCTGAAACCGCTTTTAAGGATGTGGACACCCTGATCTCGCATCCACAGGCCCTGGCGCAGTGCAAGCGGACTCTCCGGGAGCGTCATCCGCATCTCAAGCAGGTCAGTGGAGAAGGCGATCTGATTGACCAGGCACTTTGTGCGAAGGAATTGTCCAGCGGCGGTCTGCCGAAGACAACGGCAGTTTTGGCGCCACGGGTCTGCGCGGACAAATTTGGACTGACCATCCACGATGACGGGCTGCAGGACCTGGGCGACAAGAACCTGACGACGTTTGTCTGGGCGACGCGCAAGCCCAGGCGAAGATAACGGAACTCGCTCAGTAACAGTTGCATAAATTTTCAGAGGCGTTAATTAGTGATTTTCGTTATCGCCTGATATACTGTTATTGTTATTATTTTTTTATTGTTACGGAGGAAATTATGTCGCATTTATTCCCTTCTTCAACCGCGGGTCTGCTCTCCTGGCCGTGGACTGAAATCGAGCCCCATTACAAACTCCTGATACAAGAACAACTCAATACAAGCACGATTGATGGTTGGCTGCAGCGCTGGTCGGACCTGTCGGATTATGTCACTGAACAATACAACCGTTTGTATATCGCGACCACGGTGAACACAGCTGATGAAGCCGCAGATGAAGCCCTGAAAAACTTCCTTGACACGACCTTTATCCAGGCTTCCGTTTACGAGCAAAAGCTAAAAGAAATGCTCTTGACCAGCGGACTCGAACCGGCCGGTTTCGAGATTGCGCTGAGAAACATGCGATCTGAAGCGGACCTTTATAGAGAAGAAAACCTGCCCCTCTATGCCGAGGAGCAGCGTCTCAACACTGAATACGATAAACTCAACGGAGCCCGCACGGTGATCTGGGAAGGTGAAGAGAAGACTGTTACCCAGATGACGCCTGTATTTGTCGAAGAGGAATCGCGCGAAAAACGAGAAGAGGCCTGGATTCTCGTGAGAGAGCGCATCCTTAAGGACCGGGATAAAACCCATGCTTTATGGCGGAAATTTTTCTCGCTTCGAGAAAGAATTGCCGCAAACGCGGGCAAATCCGACTACCGCAGCTTTGCGTGGCAGAAGAAGCTGCGTTTTGATTACACGCCAGAAGACTGCAAATTATTCCATGAAGTTGTCGAAGAGGTCGTCGTTCCGGCGGCCAGCAGGATCTACGAACGCCGGCAGATGCAGTTAGGCGTGGATACTCTGCGGCCCTGGGATACGATGATCGACCCACTCGGGCGTCCGCCGCTCAAGCCTTTTAAAAAAATCGAAGCGTTCATCATGGGTGCAGCGAAGATATTTGACGAAGTCGACCCGTTACTGGGGCAGTATTTCCGGATCATGATGGAAGAAGACCTCCTTGACCTGGAAAACCGTAAAAACAAAGGGCCCGGTGCATTCTGCGTCGACTACCCCATCAAACGGGAACCCTTCATTTTTATGAACGCCGTCGGGCTGCATGACGACGTCCAGACGATTCTCCATGAAGCCGGACACGCCTTCCACGTGTTCGAATCTGGCAGGTTGAAAAACCACATGCAGATCGCCAATATGCCGATGGAATTCGCTGAGGTCGCCTCGATGTCGATGGAACTGCTCGCCTCGCCTTACCTGGAAGCCAGTGGAATGTATTCCGAAATCGAAGCAGCGCGCGCCCGCATCGAGCACCTTGAAGGCCTGGTCACCTTCTGGCCTTACATGGCGCTGGTCGATGCCTTCCAGCACTGGATATACGAAAATCCTGAATCCGGACGCAATCCTGAAAATTGCGACGAAAAATGGGTTGAACTCTGGGACCGCTTCATGCCGGGCATCGATTACAGCGGCCTTGAGAAATATATTCCAGCGCAATGGCACCGACAGCTGCACATTCACCAGATCCCGTTTTACTACATCGAATACGGGTTGGCGCAGTTAGGCGCCGTACAGGTATGGGGTAATGCCTTCGAAGACCAGGCACAGGCGGTAAAGGATTACCGCAAAGCCCTTGCCCTAGGATCAACAGCCACTCTCCCTGATCTATTTAAAACAGCAGGTGCCCAGTTCACCTTTGACATACAGACGCTGAAGAAATACGTGGACCTGATTGAATGCGAATTGGACCACCAGTTCGTATTTGTCTGACTACCAACAGTAGAATAATATATGAACATCGCCCCTGGACTCGCCAGGCGCTTTTTTTCAAGCGCTGGACCCTCGTTCAAAAAAAATTGAGCATGAAGAACGGGATGAATATTAAATAACCCTCTACACCGGCATATCATTACAGCCTGATCCAGATCGGAAAATAATCACCGAAGTTGAAAGCACCAGGAGAAAGTATGGAGGTTGAACTACGCCGGACATTTGATCTTGTCTGGGGATCGGACCGCAAATTACAGAACAAGGCTTTCTATAAAATCCTCGACCTCCTGAAAGATCCTGTCAACTGGTCGTATGAAATCTGGGAAGAAGTTATAGAAAACCTCTCACACCCGGATAATCACAACCGGGCGATTGCAGGACAGGTCTTGAGCAGAATGGCAAAAAGCGATCCGGAAGGCAGGTTGCTGGGGGATTTCAAGAAATTATTTGCCGTGACAAGGGATGAGCGCTTTGTCACTGCCCGACACACACTGCAGTCCCTCTGGATGGTCGGCGCCGCCAGCGAAGCGCTGCGAAAAACTTACCTTGAGCAAATGGAAAAGCGTTTCGAGGAATGCATCGTGGAAAAGCAGTGCACCTTGATCCGTTACGACATCATCACGAGCCTCCGAAATGTTTATGAGGCAGTTGGAGACGAAGCCATTCGAGAAAAAGCGCTGGATTGGATTGACCGCGAAGCGGACGAGAAGTATCGGAAAAAATATGCCCGCGTATGGAAAAAAAGTTGAAAAAATGTGTAACCACCGTAACGTCTGAGAGACGGTTGCGGCGTAAGATCTGTCTGAGATTTGTGTAAAACTTAGGACTTAAATAATAAAGGAGCCAACCCGTAGCCCTGGAATGGAGATAGAAGGACGAAAATCGATGGTTGATTTTTGGATGGCGAATTCACAACGATTTGCGCGCCTGGCATGGCCGGTCAGTGTTGCTGGCTTTATTTTCACCCTCCTCATTCTGATAAATGGTTACCGATTGGACAATTACAGCTTTGAAGGCCAGATCAACGTCTGGTATATGCCGATTATAAATATTTTGCCGGTTTTAGTCGCTTTCCCGGTCGGTGCAGTGATTGCAACACGCCTGCCTGAAGTGGCATACGGTTGGATTTGGATCATGATGGGCTTTGGGGCTGGTGTGATCCAACCGGCCGGCGGCTTACTGGCTTATACATTGCTCAATTCTCCAGCGCCTGCCCTGCTTGCCGGTGGGTTGGCGGCACATCTAGCAATGGTCGGATGGTTGATCACTATGCCGATGATACCTCTGGCGCTAATTTATTTTCCGACGGGACGCATGCCATCCGTTCGGTGGAAATGGCTGGTCAACTTACTCCTTTTTGCTACGCTCATAACAGGCCTGGTCGGCTGGATGATTCCGGGCGACCACGGCTTCGCGCCTGTAATCAACCCAATCGGCGTCCAGGGTCCTCTCGGGCAGGCTGCCGAGGTCATTTCAATATTCAGTATTATCATTGTCCTGTTTTTCGGTTTTTCTGCTGCTGCATTATCGTTGATCATGCGATACCGTTATTCGAGCGGTCTCCAGCGCGCTCAGATCCGTTGGTTGGTCTATGCAGCAGTGCTCAACGCAGTACAGCTTTTGTTCGACAGTTCTGAACTGCACCAGCCCTGGATTTCGGAAACGACTATGACGGCACTGGGCCAATTCTTTTTACTGGGTTTACCAGTCGCCGTGTTGATTGCGGTCCTGCGATTCCGTTTATACGATATTGATTTTGTCATCCGCAAAACGCTTTTGTATACCCTGCTGACAGGGTTTCTTGTATCGATCTATTTTGGGGGCGTAGTTGTATTGCAAGCAGTGTTCAATCGTTTTACCGGTGAGGCGAATTCCCCACTCGTCACCGTCATTTCAACCCTTGCCATTGCTGCACTTTTCAACCCCCTCCACATTCGGACACAAACCTGGCTCGACCGGCGATTCTACCGGGAGAAATATAACGCAGAACTTCAATTGAGCCGGTTTTCTTTCGTAGCCAGGGACGAAGTTGACCTTGGAAAACTTGTCGATTCGATGGTCAGTGTTGTCGAGAGCACGATCAAGCCTAACCACCTTGCATTATGGCTCGTTGATGACACCAAGAAAAACAATTCAAAATCTAAAGTGACCTAATATCGTAACACTTTAAGAACGCTTATCCTATTTAATGAGACAAAGACAGCGCCTCGGGAGGGAATGCTGTGTGAGCCTGGATCGGGGTGGTTCCCCTTTTTAGACGATGGAGTTATTGAAACCATCGTCCGGCAACAATCGTGGAGGTTGTTATGCGCAATAGGGACAGGTTTTCCGCTTCTCTCTCGAATACTTCCAGACGTGGAGGTTCAAAAAAGCTGTCGAACGGAGCACGTATCGCCGTAGTTGGGGGGGGTCCGAGCGGTTCCTTTTTTTCATATTTTCTTCTTGATATGGCCGAGCGGGCTGGAAACAAATTCCACCTCGACATCTACGAACCGCGCGATTACCTTAAACCCGGCCCTGCCGGATGCAATATGTGTGCGGGGATTGTATCCGAAACGCTTATCCAGAACCTCGCGACAGAAGGAATCGACCTACCGGCCAGCGTTGTACAGCGCGGCATCGATTCATATATTCTCCACATGGACGTGGGCAGCGTCCGGATTAACACCCCTTTAAAGGAAAAACGTATCGGCGCCGTTTACCGGGGCGCCGGGCCACGCGACCTGAAAGAATTCAAATTCACCGGCCTGGACGGCCATTTACTCAGCCTTGCAGTGGCACGAGGCGCGCAGGTAATCAACGACAGGGTCGTCGAAGCGGATTGGGTGGACGACCGGCCCCGCGTCCGGACCCGCACTTCGGACTGGGCAGTATATGATCTGGTTGTCGTGACGATCGGCGTCAATTCGCCGGCATTGAAAGTTTTTGAGGACATGTGTCCTGGTTACAGGGCTCCCAGGACCACAAAGACACATCTACGTGAATATTTCCTCGGTGCTGAAAGAGTCGAAGCGATTTTAGGTAATGCGGTCCAGGTATTCTTGCTCGATATCCCAGACCTGGAATTTGGTATGTTGATTCCAAAAGGCGATTACATGACCCTCTGCCTCCTCGGCGAGGAAATAAACAAGGAAATGGTGCGGCGATTCCTCGAAACACCACAGGTGCGCGCCTGTCTGCCACCGGAAATCGTCTCAGAAAAATTCTCATGCAATTGCTCGCCACGAATCAACACGCGTGCTGCTCTTCAGCCATATGCAGACAGGCTGGTTTTCATTGGAGATTGTGCGTCTACACGGCTTTTCAAGGACGGCATCGGTTCTGCATACCGGACTTCGAAAGCTGCGGCGGCCGCCGTCGTTTTCCACGGCGTTTCCGCGCAGGATTTACACGATCACTACTACAAGGTCTGTAAAAGGATGGATAGGGATAATGCGATCGGCAGGCTGATCTTTCGCGTTGTGAGCATCGTCCAAAAAAAGAAGTTTGCCCGGGAAGGTGTGCTCCGCATGATCGTTGATGAACAGGATATGCCTGGAGAAAAAAGACGTATGAGTACGGTGCAGTGGGATATGTACACCGGCAGCGGATCCTATCGAGAAATATTTTTACGCACGGTCCATCCGGTCTTTCTTGCCAGAATAATCCGAGACTCATTGGTTTCTCTCTGGCCCTGGCGGAAATCAATTACGAATACCGAGATAGATCATGAGACCGTTCCAACTGCGGCATCCGGGGCGCTCGGGCGGTGGTTCGAACCCGGTGAACTAATATTCCGGCAGGGTGATTCCAGCGACTGCATGTATGTGGTCATGGAAGGACAGGTCGCCCTCATGCAGGAACGGGACGGCGAAGATTTGTTCCTCGGGGTGCGCGGCGCTGGAGAACCACTCGGTGATATGGCCCTCTTCGAGCGCGAGGTGCATTCGGCGACCGTCCAGGCGCTGACGCGCGTCCGCATCCTGACCGTCGATCGGGATAACTTCACAAAGCGTATCCACGAAGATCCATCGCTTGCTTACCGTCTATTCCAGATCATGTCGCGCCGAACACGCAATCTGACCGACCAGGTTAGCCTGCTCAACCAAGAAATTGACAGGTTATCCGAGCTGCTCCGGGATAATTAAGTACAGGTATATACTGGCAGGCCAGGTATTCAACTAACAGCCAAAAAATAAATCCGTAGATTTTTGGATTTCTATGGATTTTTCAGCATGAGAATCGGAAAGAATCAAAGTTTAACCTATTCCCCATTGGAAATACTCTTATAATGTTCCCAATGACCGATCGTAATTGAGGGACGGAATGGAATCTTCTTTTCATTTAAGTGCAAGGGATCGATTCTAGTTGGATGATTTGAATGATAAAGAAATACTCAAGCGGCATTAAGTATGCTTTATCGGGGGCAATAGTTGGTCTCGGTTTGCCTGTAATCGGGACAGTATTGATGCTGAACCATTACCATCCGCTCGAACCATCAGCCACATCATATTATGAACTGCATCTGACCCACCCGATTCTTCTGCTCCTGGATACGGCTCCGTTTTTTTTAGGGGCCTTGATGGGGATTATTGGCTTAAAGCAGCAACAACTGGAAAATCTGACAAAGATTCTGGGTGACCAGGTAACAGAGCGAAATCTTGAATTGATAAACCAGAATCGATTCTTTCAGGCGCTCCTTAAAAATACACCGCTCGCCGTTGTTCAGCTGGATATCAATCAAAACATCATATCCGCCAACCCAGTTTTCGTTGAACTGTTCGGATACTCGGAAAGGGAAGTCCTGGGTAGAAATCTCGATGAATTAGTGACCACTCCGCAGTTAAATCAAGAAGCCCAGGAAATTACCAGGCAGGTAGCACAGGGTGCGATTGTCAGGAAAATCGGCCGGCGCAAAAGAAAAGACGGTAAATTGGTAGATGTCGAAATCCTGGGCATACCCGTTTTTTCGGGCGGTGAAATCATTGGCGTTTTAGGTCTGTACTACGATATTTCCTTTCGAATCAGGACCGAAAAAGCCTTGATGGAAAGTGAAGCTCGGTTTCGCAGCCTGTTCGAAGATTCCCCGCTTTCACTCTGGGAAGAGGACTTTTCCCAGGTTAAAAAAATCGTCGACAATATTAAAGCCTCTGGTGTGGAGGATCTGCGGCAGTACTTTGATCATCGACCGGAAGTAGTTCAAGATATTATAGAAGCCGTCCGGATTATCGATGTGAACAGCGCAACGTTAATGCTGTTTAATGCAGATACTAAAGACGAGCTGATTTCAACCCTGAAACATATTCTGACAGAGGATTCCTATGATCAGTTTAAAGAAGAGATACTATCGCTCGCGGCCGGAGACCAGAATTTCAGTTGTGAAATTATGCAGCGAAAAATGACCGGTGAAACTATTTTCGCGGGATTGAATTTATCCATCGCACCTGGTTATGAGGAAACGTGGGAGAAGGTTTTTATTTCCATCACGGACATTACGGAACAAAAAGCAGCCGAAATGGAGCTTCGGTTTTTGAGTTTCCACGATGCGCTAACCGAAGCATATAACCGGGCATTTTTTGACGAAGAGCTTGCGCGTCTTGAACAGAGCCGACTGTACCCCGTTGGTATTATCGTCTGTGACCTGGATAACCTGAAAAATATTAACGACTCTATGGGGCATGCATCAGGCGATAATGCCCTTCGGTCTGCATCCTGGGTCCTATCGAAACTATTCCGTTCTGAAGATGTTGTTGCCCGGATCGGGGGAGATGAATTTGCAGCGATCCTGCCGCAATTGAAGGCAGAAGACATACCGATGATCTCCAACAGGCTTGAAGAAGCCATACGCATTCACAACAATAAAGAAGGGGACGATCTGTTCAGACCTCTTTCCTTATCTTTCGGCATCGTTTCTGTGCAGAAGGGGGATTCGCTTTTTGAGGGTCTGAAAATTGCAGACCAACTGATGTACGAAAATAAGAAGCTAAAGAAACGAATTTCCTGATCAGCGCCTGTCCTGTTCTGTGATAATCGACATGAAGGCCGCAACAATCTGCGGGTCGAAATGTTTTCTGGATTGTTGCTTGATGTACCGAATTATTTTTTCCTCTGACCAGGCTTTACGATAAGGTTATACAGAGCAAAGATCATCAAATACATTCACGATTGCGAAAATTTTGGCCGCGATCGGGATTTCTTTTCTTTTTAATCCCTGCGGTCAACCAGTCCCGACCCATTTTCCAAAATGACAACAGGGAATATCCGGCGCTGGTTGGAGAAATGAAAATCCCGTATGGCTGATAAGCCGGTGCACAAAATAAATCCTTTCGTCCACCGATTTCACCAGTTTGCTGATCTGAGCGGCCATATCAAAATTTTTGTCAGGCACATATTTCTTCAGACCTGACAGTCCCATATTGATAACGGTCAACCGCTGCCCGATTTCATCGTGAATTTCTTTTGCCACATTCGCGCGTTCTTGTTTGCGCACACGTTGGAGATGTTCGGCGATTTCAATCAGATTGCGGTAAATCCTTTCAAAAGTCAACAAAGCGCAAAGAAATCAGACAGAAAACGGCTATGAGAGTTATCGCCAACCCGCTTCATTGGTACAACTCCGGGACCCCGTGCTTAATGATTCGTATTCCGCATATTATTGCAACAGGGTCAATATTCTCTATTGTTCATAAAAATGGGAGTTTTAGAGGAATTTTCAAATGAAAATAAACCGCTATGACGTTTTTTCGAAACAATTTTCCACATTTCGTGGGATGGAATATTCTCGTCGGATATCTTATACTTTAGAAAATTATTTTTTATTCGTATGTTCTGAAGCGCGCATGATCTGAACAGGATCCAGGAAAACCTGAAACAGGAAAACGTACTCTGCAAATGCACGACGCCTGGACCTCTTCCTGCTTTTTTTTACAGCCTCATCAGCGAAGCAGTACTGTAACAGGCGGCATCAGACCATACCTTTGTTAGCCAGGCAGGTGATAAGGCATTATGACGTTTGAGCAGGATAGCAAACAAGAACGGGAAAGCAACCGAAAGATGCTCTTCGTATTGTTAGGACTCTTGATCTTGCTCTTTGCCTGCATCAGCATTGCCGCATCTTTTTTCTCAAACCAATCCCCTTACGAGCGATACCCGTATGCAATTCACTCGATTCTGACGGCGAATTACAGAGAAGACCCGGTTGGCACGTCAATACCTGGCGTAAAATTAGGTGTCATTGAGGCCTTTCTCCAAGATAAATTTCCGAACGCGGAAGAGGATTTATACGCTACAGTACAGGCAGAATTGCTGACACCCGTTTCAACGAGCATCGGCTTCGTTGGCACACCAACGCCCACCAGCACCAACCTCCCCATTCCTGCAACCCGCATCCCCACGCAAACCGAGACACCGGAGCCTTCTCCTACACCGACGTCTACATTTACTCTGACGCCTCTCCCAACCCCCACAACATTTTTCACTCCAGCACCTACAGCCACACCGACCAGTCCCCCACCAAATGCCAATTTAAGCGTCACAGCCAACATCTCACAAATCTCTGAACCAGGCGGGACCGCAACGTACACTATCCGGATCACCAACAGGCATACTTCTTCCCTGACCCTGAGGACCCTGTTCGAAAATCTGTTGGGCAATCTCAACGGAGTGGGAAGCTGTGCGAATGGGATTTCAATCTCAGCGGGCGCTACTTACACCTGCAGTTTCAGTCGAAGCGTTACCGGGCGCGGCGGTGAAACTTTCCGAAACTCAATTTTAGCCACTCTGCGAGCAGGAAACGGCGCTGAGATCACAAAGACTTCCGTTGAAACGATCAGCATTATCGACATAATGCCAACCTCTCAAACGTCTGTGACAGCGAACCCTGCTTCAATCGCCGAAGGCGGGAACCCGGTAACTTACAATCTCGTCATCTCAAACACCTCACCGGAATCCATCACCTTGACCAGTCTTTCGTCAAACCTGGACGGAAGCCTCAATGGAAAGGGGACGTGCACGACCGGTGGTTCGATTCCAATTGCAGGAACTTATTCTTGCAGTTACATCGTAAATGTAAATGCGAATGCGGGCACCAACGTTACAAACCAGGTCACAGCGACCGTCGCCGATGACGAGACGAATTCGGCTTCCAGTACCGGCGCGGTTGTCGTCTCGCTCACCGATGTCCTGCCGAACCATTCGTTAACGATCTCCCCAACGAATACGACGATTAACGAGGGAGGGACAGTCAATTACTCGATTTCCATTCTGAATCTTTCCGTTGAACCGGTCACACTGTCTTCCCTCACTGCCACCTACGGCGGCAGCCTGGATGGGAAAGGGACCTGCGATCTCGGTGTAACTATCTCTAGAAGCAGTTCGTATTCCTGCAGCTACTCTACTGTGATCCCCGGTCTCGGTGGGAGTTCGGTTACGAACACCATAACGTCTGTCGTGCAGGATGACGAACTTAACTCGTCGACCCGGTCTGCGAATTCGACCATAAATATCGTCGATGTGCTGCCCTCGCTCAACGTCTCTGTCTCCCCCTCAGTCGGCCTGGTCAACGAACCCGGAGGGACGATCACGTACACCGTCGCAATCAGCAATACATCGGTCGAGACAATCACCTTAACAAGCCTTGCCGACGACGTCTACGGCAACCTCTCCGGCCAGGGCACCTGCGCCGTGCCCCAGGCCGTCCCGCTCAACGGCAGCTATTCCTGCGCCTTCAGCGCCAGCGTCTCCGGCAATGCCGGGACTGTGGTCACCAACACCGTCACCGCCAATGCAGCGGACGACGAGAGCAACACCGCCTCGGCTGCCGGCAGCGCTTCGGTCTCCATTGCGGACGTGCTGCCCTCGCTGAGCGTCTCGGTCTCGGCCTCAACCGCCTCCGTCAACGAACCCGGTGCACCGGTGACCTACACCCTCACCGTCACCAACACCTCCGTCGAAGCGGTCACCCTGAACACGCTGTCCGACGACGTTTACGGCAACCTCTCCGGCCAGGGCACCTGCGCCGTGCCCCAGGCCGTCCCGCTCAACGGCAGCTACTCCTGCGCCTTCAGCGCCAGCGTCTCCGGCAATGCCGGGACTGTGGTCACCAACACCGTCACCGCCAATGCAGCGGACGACGAGAGCAACACCGCCTCGGCTGCCGGCAGCGCTTCGGTCTCCATTGCGGAC
>JBFGQG010000003.1:0-27577 GCA_041564295.1 Anaerolineales bacterium
ACCGGGTCCTACCGAAGAGATCCACCATCCTCCTGCCGTCGTCGGCGATCTTCCGGCGGACAGCAACATCGTGGAGAAAGAAGTGACAGACGACAGAGTCAGCAAACTGATGTACCGGGCGGAAATGGCCCGGCGCCGGATCAACGACGAGATCGACAGCATAGAGCTTGCGCGAGATCTGCTTGAACTGATCAGGAGTTCAACCACGCTCATCCTTTCCGGCAAGGACAACTACGAAGAAGCCGACCGCAGCCTGAACGAAGTCGAATTCCGGCTGTCCTACTCTCGCCGAGTGAAAGTCTGGTCGGAGGCGATCGCCTACAGGCTGCTGGCCTACGAGGTCTTCTGGCTGCTCGTCCTGGGCCTGGGCGCGTTGTTCATTCCTTCGATACTCAGCGCGATGATCACCCAGCTCAGCATCGTTTCGCCCAGCAGCCTTCCGGATTTTATCCTGATGGACGACCTGTTCCTCGGTGTATCTACCGCACTCTGGGGCGGCCTGGGAGGCGTGGTCGGCGCGATGTACTCCCTCTGGCGCCACGTATCGCTCAAGCAGGATTTCAACCCGCAGCACAAGATGTGGTATTACACGCAGCCGATCATGGGCATCCCGATCGGTGTTGTGATCTTTTTGATCGTTCGGATCGGCATCGGTTTCACCGTTGAAGGCGTGCTTGATTTTGCCAGCCCCTATGCAATTTATATGATGGCCTGGATCGCTGGTTTTCAGCAGAACATTTTGTACGAAATTATCCGGCAGATCCTGAAGCTGTTCCGGATACAAAATTAAGACGTTTACCCGACAATTCGAGAATTGCATTATCGAGGAATGAATGGATCTTAAAGGAAAAGGAATCTTTATCTGGCGGATCAAGAACTGCGAAGGCGGGGATGTCGCCGCTATCGCCGACCTGGCCCAGGATGCCGGGCTGACCCACGTGGTCATCAAGATTGCGGACGGCGCCTATTCGTATAACTACGATTGGCGCAACCGTGTAGATTTTGTCCCGCCGTTGGTGACCGAACTGCGCAGGCGCGGCATTTCGCCCTGGGGCTGGCATTATGTGCGCGGCGACTCGGCCGGCGCAGAAGCCCGCAAGGCGGTGGAGCGTGTCCGTGCACTGGGGTTGGACGGCTACGTGATCGACGCCGAACACGAATACAAAGGCCGCTACGAACCTGCAAACACTTATATGACCATTTTGCGGCGCGAACTGCCCAACACGCCCATCGCACTGGCATCATACCGCTTCCCGTCCCTGCACCCGACGCTCCCCTGGCGGCAGTTCCTCAGCAAATGCGACCTCAACATGCCGCAGATGTACTGGCAGGGCGCAACGAATCCGAAAATCCAGCTCAACCGCTGTTTTGAAGAGTTTGACGGCATGATCAACCGCCTGCCGGTAGTGCCGATCGGCGCAGCATACACCGAACACGGTTGGACCCCGAAAACCGGGGAGATCATCGAATTCCTGGATGAGGTCAAGAAGCTGGAACTGGCCGCAGCAAATTTCTGGGAATGGGCACAGGCTCGCAAAGTAGGGCTGTGGGATACGATCGCCGAATATTCATGGGAGAAGAAGGCCCAGAAACCTCCTCCCCCACCACCCGGTCCGCCTCCAATCCTGGAAACGGACATCGTCCACCGCTATATCGGGGCGCTCAATTCCCGCAGACCGGACCAGGTGATTGCCCTCTTTAAGCCCGACGCCATCCATGTAGATCCTGCACGGACCATGCAGGGCGCCGGTGAGATCATCGGCTGGTACGCCCAGCTGTTTGTCCTGACAGCGCCAAGGGCGACGTTCAAACTCACCGCAATCAGCGAAGGGAAGAGCATCCGCCGCTTCTCCTGGATGGCGACGATGCCGAACGGTAAAGTAATCACGGGGAGCGACATCTTCGGTCTTTTCGGCGGCAGGATCGGGTTTCACTCAACGACCTATTCGCAATAATAAAAATGCCCCCGGCTAGCCAACCGGGGGCATTTTCGTTTAATTTTGGGCAGGTTATTTGTTCAAGAAGGTCGACAGAGCCGTCATCCGGACAGGGAAATGTTCCACACGGACATTCAGGTTCGTCTTCTCGAGCATGCTGGCAGGAAGATTGAAGGTCTTCGTGACCTTTCCACCTTTCTCAGCGAATATGTAGCCGACAAATTCACCGCCGGTTTCCTTGGCGCCTGAGTTGATGTACACCCTGAACCAGACATTCGAAGGCAGGTTTGAAACGCTTACCGTAATGGATTCGCCCTTCTTGACCTTATCGACTGAGACGGAAAGCGAGGGGGAACCGATTCCACCGATGAAGCTGGAACCTGTGGTGTTGATGAACCAGTTCGAGAACGAGTCACCTTTGCTGTTGATGACCATCGCTCCAACGCGTCCGACATCAATCAAGCGCTTCGGGATGGCGAACGTCTTAGAAAACGTGCCGTCTTTGGTCGTGGTCACGTGACCCACGAGATACTTGGTACCGAACTCAAGGTTGTAATTGCTCAGGTACACGGTGTAACGGGTTTCCGGCTGGAGCAAGCGGCCAGTCAGAGTCACGGTCTTGTCTTCAACGACGCTCGTTGCATACATCTTGACGCTGCTGGACGGCGGCTGTCCGGACGGGGGGACATTGATGATCTGCGTGGTCGATACGCAGAGCACCTGGCCGGGGTAGATCCGGTTGGCGTCCTTCAACTGGTTGAGCGTGGCGATATCCCGGTAGCTGACGCCGTAGATCGACGCAATCTTGACGAGGTATTCACCTGCAACGACGGTATGGGTTTGTTTACAACCCTCGACGGCTGCAAAAGCCGGCTGGGGTGCTGCAGCGGTCAATGAGAGAAAGACCAGGACAGCGATGAGGGTGATAACGAGCTTAGACTTGGCAAACATTATGCCTCCTTATGCCCGCGAATTATTGGGTTCGCGGCCCCAAGAATATTTCCGGTTGCCTGTTGTGCCTGTTGCTAGGCAAGTGCATCACCGAAGTCTAGGATTAGACGTTTTTTGTATGAAAAAGTTCCAGAAAATCCGGAAATTCCCCCTCTTTTTTTCAATTTTGTTGCCTGGACGGCTGAATTCGCAGCGCGCACGCTTCTTTAAGGCCCCTCAAGCCCTGCCCAGAGCCATGCAGCCAGAAAAATCGAGATGGAAGTCGAGGGGATCGACCGATGCGGGACCGTTATTGGAACCCTGGCACGATATCAGCCTGAGAGATGCCTCGGTTCGCCCAGCGGGGCCTTTGTCAGGAATGGTTTTTACTCACTCTCGCCAAACCTTCCCGCGGCTTTTTACGGAAACGCTTAAATGAAAAAGAAGCGAGACTTTTCGGATTTATCTCGCTTCTTTTGTCATGCAAAATTCAGTTTAGCACTCGCTGTACCCGCAGGCGTAGCATTTCCGGCAGCCCTCCTCGTTTACGACGGCCGCCTCTCCGCAGTCAGGGCAGAGGTCGCCGATCTTCAGCGGTGCGGGGACGTTTTCCGGCGCCGGCGAATTTTCCCTCTGATGCCCATTCTTCAAAGTCGGGGAGATCGGGTTTTCCGCCGTGTCCTTCAAGTACTGCTCAAGCACCTGTGCGACGCCGTCCGGCAGCGAACGGACACGGTTCGGCCCGAAGCCCAGCGGACGCCCTCCACCGATGCCGGCCAACTGGTTCATCACATCTCGCAGTCGGTCGCGCGGGGATATCGGTGAGGCCAGGCGCAGGACGTAGGAAATCAGGCGTCCGATCGCCTCGGAAACCGCGGCAGTCTCGGAACCGGCCTTTGCTGTAGTTATAAAGGCTTCGAAGGGCTGGTCGCCGCCGTTTTCGGTGATTGTAACGAACGCTTTCCCAAGCGGCGTGCCGATCTGGTAAGTCGCGCCGCGCAAAGCCTTCGGTCGCGGTTTCTTGTTTTCGTGCCAGATGGTCACAGTCCCTTCAACCGGTTGAGTTTCTAATTCACCCTGCTTTTCTTTCGCTGTGGCATGGGTTTCCAGCACCACCTTATCCCGCGATCCAGTCACGTAGACGGTGATACCCTTGCAGCCAAGGTCCCAGGCCAGCTGGTAGGCCATTGCCACATCTTCGACGGTGGCGCCGGCCGGGAAGTTGACGGTCTTGCTGAGCGAGTTGTCGACGAAATCCTGCAGGGCTGCCTGCATGCGGACGTGCTCCTCTGCAGTGATGTCGGCCGAGACAGCGAAGATGTCCTGCAGGTCTTCCGGCACGTTGTCGACTCCCTGGCAGGTGCCCTGTGCCATCACTTCACGGACGACCTCATCCCGCACTTCCTCGTCCAACCCGGCTTTTCTCAGTGCTTTCTCGAAAAGCGGGCTGGTGTAAGTCAGCTGCAGGTCTTTGCCGTTGTCATTGACGTGGCGGATGTATGCCAGCGCGAATACCGGCTCGCAGCCGTAGCCCTCGCAGCCCGTTGCTGTAGCGATGGTGCCTGTCGGTGCGACGGTGGTCTGCGCGGCATTGCGGATGCCGTGCTTCTTGATCCCGGCAACGACCTTATCCCAGTTCACTTTCGGACGCTTGTAACTGGCCGTGTACTCCAGGTGGGACTTCGGCGGCGTCCAGGTCAGGTTTTCCGGGTCGTAGATGCTGTCCTTGATCGCCAGGAAGGGGCCGCGCTCGCGGGAGAGCTCAATGGAGGTCAGCATGCAGTGGTAGCGCACGAATTCCATCACCTGGGCGGCGAATTCCTGGCCCTCGCGCGAGCCGTAGCGCACGCCGACATGGTACATCAGGTCAGCCAGGCCCATGATCCCGAGGCCGATGCGGCGAGCGTTGAACGCCGCTTTCTGCAGCTGCGGTACAGCAGGGACGTAGGCGTTCTTCTGGACGACATCGTCGAGGAAGCGAGTGGCGGAGACGGTCGTCTCGCGCAATTTGTCCCAATCCACTGTCCCGGCCTCACCGAAGTGCTGGGCAAGGTTGATAGAGCCGAGGCAGCAGTTTTCATGAGGTCCTAACCATTGCTCTCCGCAAGGATTCGTCGCTTCAAGCGAATACAGGTGCGGCACGGGGTTGGAGCGGTTGGCAGCGTCCAGGAACAGCACGCCGGGCTCGCCGTTGTGGTGCGCCTGGGTAACGATCTTGTTGAAGAGATCGCGGGCCCGGACGGTTCTGTGGACCTTCATCGGAATGCCGGCTTTCTCCGCTTCCTCGAAGGTGCCGCTGAAAGTTTTGTATTTCGGATGCTGTACATCCGGGAATCGCAGGTCCCACATCGCATCTTCGCGCACGGCCTGCATGAAGGCATCGGTGATGCCGACCGAAATGTTGAAGTTGGTGATCGCGTTTTCGTTGGTTTTTGAAGTGATAAAGGTCTCAATGTCCGGATGGTCGACGCGCAGGACACCCATATTCGCCCCTCGCCTTGAACCTCCCTGCGCAATCTCCCCAAACGCATGATCGTAGACCCGCAGGAAGCCGACCGGACCGGTGGCCTGGCCCGCCGAAGTGTTGACCAGCGATTTCTGCGGCCGCAGGCGCGAGAACGAAAAGCCGTTCCCGCCGCCGGTCTGCTGGATCAGTGCGGCATCACGCAGCGTCTGGAAAATCCCCACGCCGTCGCGGCCCATATCATCGGAGATCGGGAGGACAAAGCACGCCGCCAGCTGTCCGAGGGGCGTGCCGGCGCCTGTGAATGTCGGAGAGTTGGGGAAGAAACGCTTGCTGGTCAGCATGGAGTAGTATTCGATCGCACGCTCCAATACCGGCGCGTCCCATTCCTCCTCCGCGCTGGCAACATGATATGCGACCCGCCAGAAAGTCCCCTCAACCGTTTCTACGGGTTGGCCGTCCGGACCGCGCCGCACGTAGCGGCGCGTAAACACTTTCCGGGCATTATCGGTGAGGTCAACACCCTCCAGGCCTTCAGGGATAGGAGGCATAGGTATTAGTCCAGATTGATCGACGTCGACTTTGTTATCCTTCAGCATTGTCATCCTCCAAGAGATAAGTTCCAAAACGAGTATTTCTGCCAGCATACAGCAGAACATGCCGCGCCAGTTGAGCGCGGATCATTAGTTTTCAAGCAATCGATCGATTTCGGTGCGTATGGATCCCAGATCGTCCAGGCCCAGATAAACGATGGCATATCGGATGTATGCGATCTGGTCTAGTTTTTTCAACCCTGCGATGACCATGTCCCCCACGACACGCGAGCTGACTTCAGCACGTCCCATTGTCTGTAAGGCAGCTTCCACCTCGCCGACGAGACGCTCGATATCCGCAGCGGAGACCGGGCGCTTGACGCAAGAAATCCGAATGCCCCGCAGGAGTTTTTCCCGGTCGAACTCCTCACGCGTGCCATCTTGCTTGATCAGCAAAGGTGTCGCCAGGATCGGACGTTCGTAAGTACTGAAACGCTGTCCACAGTTCTGGCATTCTCGCCGCCGCCGAATACCCCCGCGAGTGTCGTGGGTCGTATCGACGACGCGGGTTTGTTCGTTTTGGCAGTGTGGACAGCGCATAATGGTATCCTGAGACAATTAAACCCCCATATATAGGGGTGGACTTCACCGTCAATCCACATATGGGGGTTACACGTGAGAGCAATTCTAGCACATGGTTTGGATGCGCGCAAGCGTTAGAACGCCCTTTCGACATTAAAAACCGTGATTTCAGAAAATTTTAAGAATATTGTGTAATCGTGAACTTCTATAATAACGCGAATTTCAGATGAGGAAAACAGTCCGGCACTGTCTGAGTCTATCCTTCAATAAGAAGGGAAGCTTCTGACAGAGGTCTCCCTTCTTTATAAAAAAAGAAACGGCGCCGCGGCGCCGTTCTTTCGGTCCTGGTTCGGATGGAGAAAGCCTGCGCAAACGTCGCTTAACGGTTGCGCTTGCGCAGGAAGGTCGGGATATCCAGGTCGTCTGTGTTGAAGGTGCGCGTCTTGAATTCTTCCGTCGGCGCGCTGGGAGTGACGGTCGGCGGGCGGTTCGCCCGTTCCGGCGCCTGCTGCCCTTGCTGCGATGTGACCGGGACCTCGATATCTGCGCCCTGGCTGGCGGCCTTGAAAGGCCGTTCGTACAATGCGCGCGGCATGCCTGTGCGTTCGAAACCGGTGGCGATCACCGTTACCCGGATTTCGTCCTTCATCGTCGGGTCCACAACTGCTCCGAAGATGAGGTTGACATCCGGATGCGCCGTCTCCTTGATAATGGCTGCAGCCTGGTTGACCTCAAAGAGGGTCAGGTCAGAGCCGCCGGTGACGTTGAACAGGATCCCGCGTGCGCCGTCGATAGTAATATCGAGGAGCTCGCTCGAAATGGCCTGCTCTGCTGCCATGCGCGCCCGGTCTTCGCCGGTGCCGTGGCCGATCGCCATCAGCGCTGCGCCGCCCTCCGACATGATCGTGCGGACGTCCGCAAAGTCCAGGTTGATGAGCCCCGGAACGGTGATCAGTTCTGAGATGCCCTGGATGCCCTGGCGCAGAACGTCGTCGGCGGTTCGGAAAGCCTCGTTCAGGCTGGCCCGCTTGTCCACGATCTGGAGCAGGCGGTCGTTCGGAATCACGATGAGCGTGTCCACCTGTTCTTTCAGCTTTTCGATGCCTTCGACAGCTGCCTGGATGCGCTTGGAGCCTTCGAACGTGAACGGGCGGGTGACGACGCCGATCGTCAGCGCGCCTTCTTCCCGCGCGATCTGCGCGATCAGCGGAGAAGCGCCTGTACCGGTGCCGCCGCCGATGCCGGCAGTCACAAAGACCATATCAGAGCCGCGCAGGGCTTCGTGCAGGTCATCTGCCGATTCTTCAGCCGCTTTGAAACCGACATCCGGTTTTCCGCCGGAACCTAGGCCGCGGGTTAGTTTATCGCCGATCCGCACACGCGTCACGGCCTGCGATTGGAGAAGGGCTTGAGCATCCGTATTTACGGCGATGAACTCGACGCCCTGCAATCCCTCCGCGATCATGCGGTTGATGGCGTTACAACCACCTCCTCCAACGCCCACAACTTTAATACGGGCAAATGATTCGGTTTGATCTAATGGATTCATTGCTTGCATAAGTTCTTCCTCCACAATAGCTCAATGTGAGCAATTATAGACTAATTCACGGTATCAAGCGACCGAGAAAGTCTTTAACTTTATCCCAGTTGAAACCTGGGGCAAAACCGGGCTTACGCCGCATGGGCTTCATTTTGACTTCGTTCATTAACAAGGCCCATTTCAACAATCCCACGCTCGCTGCGTAGGCAGGTGTTTGAAGCTGGTCGACCATGCCGGTCAGGTTTTCCGGGCGGGCGATCCTGGCCGGTAACCCCAGCACTTTGTCAGCGACCTTGCGGATGCCCGGCAGCTGGCTCGTCCCACCGGTCAGGACCATGCCTGCCGGAAGCAGCCCGTCGTATCCCGACCGCTTGATCTCCTGAAGCACCATACTGAATATCTCTTCGGTACGAGCGCCAATGATGTGCGCCAGGTCGGTGCGCGCCACGCGGACAGGATTATCATCCCCGAACGCGCGCACAGTGAAATATTCCTCGCGCGGCACATCCTCCCGAAAAGCATGCCCATGCTGGCGCTTGATCATCTCGGCCTGGTCCGTCGCCAGGCGGAGCCCATGGGCGATATCGGACGTAACGTGGTCGCCACCCAGCGAGATAACAGCCGTATGCCAGACATCGCCTTCGATGTATATCGCCATATCGGTTGTACCGCCGCCGATATCACACACCACGACGCCCATCTCGCGCTCGGCATCCGAAAGCGCAATTTCCGCCGCGGCCAGCGGGTTGAGTACGAAGGACGAAACCTCCACACCCGCTGCGTTGACGCACTGGCGGATATTTTCCACCGCCGTCGCCGAAGCAGTAATGATGTGCGCCTCGACCTCAAGACGATAACCGTGCATCCCCAGCGGAGAGCGGATCCCATCCTGCCCATCCACGCTGAAACTGCGCTGGATGACGTGGATGACCTCCTGGTCCTGCGGGATCTGCACAGCCCGGGCGGCATCCATCGCGCGCATGATGTCGCCCTGATCAATGACTCGACCGGATATCCCCGATACGCCGGGGTTGTTCATCGACTGGATCTGTGAGCCGGCCAGCGTCACGAGTGCGCTGTTTATTTCCAGGCCGGAAGTCCGCTCGGCTTTGTCGATCGCATGCGTTATCGCCCGTGAGGCCGCAGCGATATCGACAACTGAGCCTTTGCGGATCCCCTGGGAAGGCTCAATCCCGACCCCGAGGACCTTTACGCTATCGTCCGATTCGATACGACCGACCAGGGCGCATATCTTGCTGGTCCCGACATCGATTCCTACAATTGTTTCTTCATCCATAAGTCAGCGCTCCATCCGGTAATAAGGCGCATGAATAAATTCAACGCTAATAAATGCCGGAGTCACATTCCTGGATTGTAAATCCTGCACGATGGTCTTATACATCTGCAGTTTTGCGTGCATATCCGACCCATCCTGGCCGAAATAAACGATCCAACCAGCAGGGTCTTTCCAACCCATACCGTGCTTTGGGTCGAAAATGATCTTAGCTTCCGCCGGTGCAGACCTGCTCATTTCGAGGACCGCTTCTACCTGGTGCGGTTTGAGCAGTTCTCTGTTCACGTACGGATTTAAGACAAAACCTTCTTCGGCGCTCTCTCCCGTCGATTCGAGGTCGGGCGGTTTCATCACGAGTTCAGGCGCCTCGACGATCGGAAAGGACTGCCCGGTCCCGATATCTCCGTTTACCAACCCGCGCGCCGGAAAAGAAATCCCGTTTTTGTCCACCAGGACCATCCCCTGCGAGTTGACCCATCCCATAACCGGCAGCCTTTCGTTGACGGTAATCGTCACGTTGTTCCACAACCCGACCCTTACGTCAACTTCGTAGAATTCCGGGAAGGCACGGCCGAGTTCAAAGGACATCTCTGCCGGATCCAGGGAAAAGATGGATGCGTTTCGGATCCCCAGTACCAGGTGGACCTCCCTTGCATCAAGGCGCTGCAGTCCCTGGATTTCGATCGTCGCCACCAGGAAAGTCGGGTGGTTCCACATCATCCACAGCAATACGACGAGACCGGAAACGATCAGGCTGGAAAGCCAGCGCCAACTCGGTCGGACCAGCGGCACCGCCGGGAGCCGCATTTCTGCACCGGGAGATCCCAGCGAAATATCGTAGCGGCGTCGGACTCTGGACGGTTTTTTCCGCTGCACCGGCACGTCTGCTTTCACCCCACGCATCAATATCGGCGCGGACCGGGCGCTCCTGGCTTCAGGGGGCGGCGGTGCAGTCGTTCGCTGCTTGCGCGCTGCGCCCTGCTTCAGGCGCTTTTCACGCCTCGCACGGACGGCATCAGCTCGCGTACTACTGTCGCTGTCAGACATCGCTACACGTCCCTTCTGAACTCACGCACGGTCTGATCGCGCTCTGTCTTGCGTTCCAGCGCGAGCTCGACCAGCCGGTCACACAATTCCGGATACGGCAGTCCGCTTGCTTCCCAGAGCTTCGGGTACATACTGATCCTGGTAAACCCCGGGATCGTATTGATCTCGTTCAGGTAGAGCTCTTCCGAGTTGCGGTCCAGCAAAAAGTCCACCCGGGCCAGGCCCGCGCAATCGGAGGCTTTATATGCTTTCACGGCAATCTCGCGGACAGAATCAGCTAATTCCGTCGAAATCGGCGCAGGGATCAACAGCTGCGATAAATCATCGTGGTACTTCGACTCGTACGTATAAAAATCGCCGTGCGGGATGATCTCACCGGGCACGGATGCGATCGCCTCGGCGTTTCCCAATACGCTGACCTCAATTTCGCGCCCATTAATCCCACGCTCGACAAGAACGCGCCGGTCGTACTGGGCCGCTTCCATCAACCCTTCCACGAGGTCCGAGCGCGTTCGGCATTTGGTAATGCCGACCGAGGAACCCAGGTTGGCCGGTTTGGTAAAGAGCGGGTAAGGCGCGACAGCTTCACACCGCTTCATGGCCTTTTCCGGTGCAGCTTCAATCTCACTGCGTAAAACGAGCGTTGACTCGAGCACCGGCACACTGTTTGCCCGCATGACGTCCTTGAAAACGCCCTTGTCCATTGCGACTGCGCTGCCGAGTACGCCCGAACCGACATAGGCCAGGTCCGCCATCTCGAGCAGGCCCTGCAGCGTGCCGTCCTCACCGAAGGTGCCGTGCAGCACCGGAAAAATGACGTCGAGTTGTGCGAACAACTCCAGGGCATGGACGGCTTCGCCATTGCGAACCGATCGCAGGCCCGGGATCGTCGGGTCAGGCAGGATCACAGCCGTGTTGAGGCTGGCGTGGTCACCGGAACCCAGCGCATCCAGCACGGAAACGCCCGGCGAACCACTGACGATCCAGGCGCCTGCACGGGTGATGCCGATCTCCGTGATCGCATATTTGTCTGGGTCAAGTGCCGACATCACGGACCTAGCAGACATCAATGAGACGTCGTGCTCGCCGGAGCGGCCGCCAAACAATACCCCAACTCGAAGTTTCCTGCCATCCTTCATATCTCTTATTTCGTCCTGCCAGGAGGATGCCCACTCCCCAGGGGAGGCGTCCATTCTCCAATCAATTCGACCTCTAGCTCGAGGTCTACTCCAAATTCTTCCAGTACGACGGCGTGGGCCTGCATGATCAAGGCGCGCACGTCGTCTGCACTTGCTCCGCCGCGGTTGATAAAGAAGTTGGCGTGCAGGCTACTGATCTCGGCTTCTCCCACACGCGTCCCTTTCAAACCTGCCGCGTCGATCAGGCGGCCCGAGTAATCGCCGGGTGGGTTTTTGAACATGGAACCCATGCTCGCACCAGGCGGCTGCGTCAGCTTCCGGTAGGCCAGGAACGCTTCCGTCCGGCCTTCGATCTCCTCCTTCGGCGCCCAGGCGAGGTTCATCTGGGCGGACAGCACGATCCCGGAACCCGGTAAGCGCTTCAAAGCAGACGTGCGGTAGCCGTAGGCCATGCGCTCCAGGTTCCAGCGCTGCTCTCTGTGGCCGCGGACGAGCACATCCGCCCACACGAGGTTGCCCGCCATATCCCCGCCGTGCGCGCCGGCGTTTCCGAATACGGCCCCACCGACCGTGCCGGGGATGCCCGCCGCCCATTCCAGCCCGGCCAGCCCTCGACCGGCGGCAGCCCGGGCCAGGGCGCCGAAATTAGCGCCTGAATCGGCCCCTACCTGCGGCGGGTCTGATTCGGTCTTGAATTCGACCGCGCGCGCTTTGTTCAAAATCACGATCCCGCGCACACCGAGGTCGCTGACCAGCACGTTTGAACCTGCTCCCAGGACAACAAATGGGAGCGTCTCTTCCCAGGCATAGGTCACCGCCCTTGCAAGTTCCCTGGCCGATTCGACCACGAGCAGGGCTTCCGCCGGGCCGCCGATCCGGGCAGCCGTTAAACGCGCCAACGGCGCATTAAATTGAATGCGCTCGCCAAATTCGGCACGCAGCGTGCTGTGCGGTAAAGTCGGGGTCATCACCAGCATTTGCAGATCAAAGTCGCTTGATGGCTTCGATCAGCTTCAAGACGATTTCCCGAGCATTTTCTGCCGGTAGGCTTCGTTTCGCTCCGGCGTCGGGCTTGGCAGCCACTAACCGGACGCTCGCAACTTTGGCGGTGTCGATCTTGTAGGATCTTTTTTCATCTTTTGTCACGATACATCCTCTCCATCTGTTCTTATCGCACCGATCTTCATGATCGACGCTCTTCACGGCGTCTCAGTCGCTCGTATACCTTTTCACTAATTTTGTCGGCGTCGCCCGCAGAAAGCACGAGCAGCACATCGCCGTGTGCCAGTCTGGCGCTCAATTCGTCTACGATCGCATCCGGGCTGTCGATCTGCCTGGCATCCGGATGACCCATATTCGCGACCAGGCTGGCGAGAGAAAAACCTGCCGGCCGCGCCTCACGGGCTGCGTAGACATCGGTCACGATCACATGGTCGGCCCCTGCGAACGAACCGGCAAATTCATCACGCAGCAGTGCGATCCTGGAGAACGTGTGCGGCTGCCAGGTCACCCAGAGCGGGCGCCCGGGGTAACGCATTGCAGCGGCCGAAATCGTCGCCCGGATTTCCGTCGGGTGGTGGGCGTAGTCGTCCACGATGGTGACACCAGCCGCCTCCCCGCGCACTTCGAAGCGCCGTCCTACACCTGTAAATCTTCCAAGCGAGACGGCGATTTTTTGAGGCGTCAGTCCGAGCGCCATCCCGATGCCGACGACGGCCAGGGCGTTCAGGACGTTGTGCTCACCCGGCACCTGGAGACGCATCCTGGCGGCTACTTCGCTCGTGTGGAGCACGTCAAATTCGTAGCCGGCGCCGGGGACTGCGGCCAGGTTTTTGGCCTGCAGGTCATTGCCTGCTGCTAGACCATAGGTCACCGTCCGTCTGCCTGCTTTCCCTGCGCGCTCCGCAAGATTCTTGGCCGCAGCCTGGTCGCCCCAGGTGACCAGGGTGCCTCCCTGTGCCAACCGGTCCGTGAATTGCTCGAAAGCATCGAAAAAGTCGGCTTCCGTCGGGAAGAGGTCAGGGTGATCGTGCTCGACATTCGTGATCACGGCAATGTCCGGTGTCAGGCCAAGGAACATCCGGTCGTACTCGTCCGCCTCGATTACAAAGCACATCCCGCTGCCGGCCCGCGCGTTGGTCCCCAGGTTCTCCACAACGCCACCTACGATGAATGTCGGGTCGAGGCCCAGGTCGCTGAGCAGCCAGGCTGTCATCGAAGTGGTGGTCGTTTTTCCGTGGGTCCCGGCGATCGCAATCCCGGTTTTCCCGGACATGAGCGGACCCAGGAACTCAGCACGTTTCACTACGGGGATTCCCTGGGCGATCGCGGCGACCACTTCGACGTTATCATCCGGGACCGCCGAGGAGCGGACAACGAGGGTTGCTCCGCTCACGTTGGCAGGATCGTGTCCGATTTCCAGGGTTACGCCCAGTGCGCGCAGCGGTTCGGTCAGCGAGGAAGCCTGCCGGTCCGAACCGGACACCCTGTATCCGCTCTCCGCCAATACGCGGGCGATTGCAGAAAGACCTGTCCCGCCGATACCGACGAAATGGATGTGGTCCGAAGACTTCAGCATTTTAAGGTTCAGTAAGGATCAAACAAATACGATCACCACGAAGGCAAACGCGATCGCGATGACGAAATATATCCACGGCACGACCAGCAGCGCCGGGGGCAGCACTTCGACCATTTCGATTGCACGCCTGCCGATTTCCGTCAGCGGGTCTGGCCCAGTGACATGGGCTGTGATCGTCTCATTCAGCCGGTAGTTGACCTGGTGCAGGAAAAACCAGAGCGAGCCGATGATCATGTACCCATTCACCGAGCCTGCCAGCGCGCCGAGGATGATGTCCTGTACGCGTTCGCGAGCCAGTTTCGCCGTCTGGATGCGCGGAAAGCGCGGCGTCTGGTAGCCGAAAAATGTGAAGACGATCATCAGCATCGACCGGATCCAGAAGTCCATCGGAGCACCGACGGCGGGCGTCGCCGTTTCAGAAAAATTCGTAACGAACGGGACGAAACGCTCCATGATGATCACAATAAAAATCGCCAGGACAGTGCTGAAGGTCACCAGCAGTTCCTTGGCCCAGCCGCGCATTGCGCCGATAATGGCAAAGAAAATTACAAAAACCCAAAAGGCGAAGATTAATGAAATCATCGAGTATTTCCTCGCTTTATTATTTTTCGGCCCCGGCCAGAGCCATCAGTTCAGCAGCGATTTTTTGCGCCGCTTCCGGTCTTGCCAGGCGGTGCATCGCCGCGGCCATATTTTTTCGCTTCTCAGCGTCTGCAAATAATTCACGTACGACCGGCAGCAGCCTGTCCGGCAGTTCCTCATCCGGGACCATAAGCGCCGCCTCGCGGCCGGTCAGGTATGCTGCGTTTACTTTCTGGTACCGCCACGCATGCGGGTACGGCACGAGTAAAGCCGGTTTCCCGAAAATCGGGAATTCCCCTACTGCGGATGCGCCGGCCCGCGAGAGAATGAGGTCTGCAGCAATATAGGCAGCGCCCATCTCATCGTGCAGATACGGAAATGCCAGGTAGCGTCCATGCAGCGCCTCGGGTAAAGCCTGCCTGGCAGCCTCTACCTCATCCCAGTCCAGCGTTCCGGTCAGGTGCAGCACCTGGAGGTCTTCCAAAAGCTCAGGCAGCACACTGATGACCGCCCTGTTGATCGAGCGGGCGCCTTTGCTGCCGCCAAAAACGAGCAGCACAGGAAGGTGCTGGTCGAGCCCCAGAGTTGTCCGGGCTTCTTCCCTCGTCCACTTCGCCAGGTCATGCCGAATCGGATGGCCCGTGACAACCAGGTTCGTTTTCCGGTTGAAATACGCCTTTGATTCCTCTGCGATCAGGCAGATCCTGTCGGCAAAGCGAGCGAGGGTTTTCAGCGCCATACCCGGTTCGATGTCCGGCACGTAAAGAACGTTGGGTATGTGGCGGCCGGCGAAGGCAACGGGGACCGCCACATACCCTCCGGTAAACAGCAGGACATCCGGTCTATAAGTTGTTAAGATACGTTTTGCGGCTATACTGCCGCGTACCAGGCGGAAAATATTGCCCGGAAGCTTCTGCAGGCCAACCCCGTGGATGCCTGCAGCCGGGATTGCTTCAAACGCAATCCCCTCTCGCTGCACAAGTTCAGCTTCCATGCCGCCTTCCCCACCAATCCAGAGGACGTCGTCAAGCATGACGGCCTGCTGAGCTGCCTGCACGATCGAAAGGGCCGGATAAACCCCGCCGCCCGTACCACCGGCGCAGACCAGGAGCCGCACGTTAATCCTTTTTGCCGCGCTTGGCACGGCGGGTTTTCGAATCGCGCACGGCCATCTTTGTCCCAACCGGTTTCTGCGAAAAATCACCGATTGGTTTGGACTTCTGCGGCGGACTGGTGTAGCGCGGCGGTCGCTCGTCACGTCTGCGCTTCAGGTCTACCACGTCGGAGAACCGGGCGCTCGCTGCAAGCGTCTCTTTTTCCGACATTCGGGAGACGTTGATCACGATACCCATCGCGAAAAGCGACGTCAACAGGCTTGAACCGCCGGAACTCATGAACGGCAGGGCATTTCCGGCAAAAGGCAGCAAACCCAGGATGACGGCCATATTGATAAAGGCCTCCATCGCGACCCAGATGCTCAATCCTCCAGCCAGCAAGGAGCCCAACTGGTTCGGTGCGTTGCGCGCGATTTCCAGGCCGCGCCAGAGCAGAACGGTATATAACGCCAGCACAAAAGTTGCACCAACGACGCCGGTCTCTTCTCCGATCACTGCGTAAATGCTGTCAGTAGGCGGGACCGGCAGGCCCGTGTGCTTTGTATCCGCCTGGCCAATGCCTTTCCCGAACCAACCACCTTTCACGAAGGATTCCAGCGACCGCTGGACATGATAAGAAGCTTCTTCCGGGTTTTGCAAGCCGCCCCAGAATGTTTCTATGCGATTCCGGCCGGTCTCGCTGGCTGACACAACCGCCCAGCCAAATATGCAGGTAAACACGATAACGATCAGAATCTGGCGTAGATCGCCGCCGGCCAGGAAGAACATCAAGCCGCCGATAAAAACAACGGTCAGCACGGCGCTCAGGTCCGGCTGCAGCAGGATCAGACCGCCCACAATGCCGAGGATGAACGTCAGGGGCACGAGCCCAAACCAGATTTTATTCAGGTACTCGCGCTTCGAATACAACCAGACGGATAAATAGATAACCATGACGAGTTTTGCAAGCTCTGACGGCTGGTAAGACCCCTGGTTGAGCGCCCGGACAGCTCCGAGGCGCACCTCTGAAATAACAATGACAATGGCCAACAGCACGATCGTCAGGAGCATCGCCGGAAGCGCCAGCTTTTCCCAATTCTTATAGTTGAAAAATGCAGCAAAGGTCGCAACACCCAACCCAACCACGAGGAAAAGAAGCTGGCGGCGAAAAATGAAGAACTCATCGTTTGTTTCGGTAACCGCGCGCGAGAAGTCCCAGCTTGCTGAATATAGAATCAGCAAGCCGAACACGATCAGTGTGAACAGCGTCAGCAAGAGCGGCACGTCCACGCCCAGTCGGACGAGTCGCATGTTCGAGCGGCTGTTTTCTTTTACGCCAGATCTGACACCCATCGTTTAAAACACTCTCCTCGCTCCGCGAAATCCTTGAATTCATCGAAGCTCGTGCCGCCCGGAGACAGGAGCACGACATCTCCAGGTGATACAACTATTGCGGCAGCCTGGATCGCCTCCAGGAGGCGTTCGTGGCTTGAGATCGTTTCAGGCTGTGCGCCTTTAACGGCCTTCACTTTCTCGGCGATCATTTCTGCCGTTTCGCCAAATGTCACCAGGTGGTCCACTCGCCTGGCGACTTCCTCTGCAAACTCTTCCCACGGCAGGTCTTTGTCACGCCCACCGGCGAGAAGAACGATCGGCCCGTCGAATGAACGCAGGCCTGCCAGCGCACGCTCGGGTGCTGTGGCAATTGAATCGTTGTACCAATCGGCTTCACCCCAGCGGCGCACGAATTCCAGCCTGTGGGGCACGCCTTGAAACCCGGAAACGCCGGTCTGCATGGCTTCCGGGCCTGCACCAGCGGCGGCAGCGATAGCGCAGGCCGCCAGGACGTTCAGCAGGTTGTGCTGCCCGGGCAGTTCAACTGCTTCGACAGGCATCACAACGGTCGTTTCGCCGCCGCTTTGGAGGATGACCTGTCTCTTCTGCACGTGGGCATCGACCTCCGCCCTGCCGGGCTTCGGCGGTTCCAGGCCGAAGGTGAACAGCCTGCCCTGCACGAGGTCCTCCAGCGCCATCGCGTTGGGGTCAGCGCGGCCGATGACGGCGACGTCGTCCGCTCGCTGGAAACGCAAAATATTGGCTTTCGCAGCAGTGTAGGCGGCCATCGTCCCATGCCGGTCGAGGTGGTTCGGCGACAGGTTTAGCACCGCTGCGATCTGCGGCGAGCGGCTCATCAGGTCCAGCTGGAAACTGGAGAGCTCAATCACCGCAAGGTCGTCCGGTGAAATCTGGTCGACCGCGTCGATCAGCGGATTGCCGATATTACCTCCGACCCACGTCTTGCGGACCCCGGAAGCTTCGAGGATCCGCCCTACGAGCGTGGTCGTCGTCGTTTTCCCCGCCGACCCTGTGATGCCGATCGTCCTGCACGGCGCCAGTTCGAGGAAAACCTGCGAATCATTTGAAAGTGCGATCCCTCGCCGGCGAGCTTCAACCAGCAGAGGGAGGTCTAGCGGTACGCCGCCTGAAGGGCAGACAAGGTCCACGTCCTCCAGAAGGGTGACCGGATGGTCGCCCAGCACCCATCCGACCGGCAACCCGGCGAGCCTGTCCCTTGCTTCCTGGAGCAGGCTGGCTGGCCTGTTATCGTTGAGGACAACGTCGGCGCCGTGTGTTGCGAGATAACGCGCCAGCGATGTCCCCTGCCTTGCCGCTCCGATGATCAAAACACGTTTGCCGGTCCAATCCTTCACGTCAGACCTGCGAAAGCGTGATGCCGATCACTGCAAACAGCAAGTTGATCAACCAGAACCGCTGCACGACCTGCGTCGTACTCCAGCCGGCAACTTCGTAATGCGCATGCAGCGGCACCAGCCGAAAAACTTTGCGGCCCGGGCTGATCCTCTCGACCAGCCATTGCAGCATAAGGCTGAAGATTTCCAGCATCGGTACCACGGCAATTAAAGCCAGCATCGGCCACTGACCGCTCATCAGCGCTATCACAGCCAGCGTGGAGCCAAGTGCATACGTGCCGGTCCGGCCCATGTGGAGCATTGCCGGCTTGATGTTGAACCAGAGAAAACCAAACAACGCACCCACGACTGTAAAACAAAACCGGGCGATGAATATCTGTCCCTGTATCAGGCCGATCGCTCCGTATGAGGCAAAAGCCGTTGCTGCCAGCAGTCCGGCGAGTGCATCCACGCCGGATGACACCTGGAGAGCGCTTGGGGTTCCGACGATCAGGAGCACTGCGACCGGCAGATACCAGAAACCCAGCTCAATTTCCCCTTCATAAAAGGGGAAGAACATTTCCGGCGCATCCAGCAAATAATAGAGCGCGTATGTGATCACGGCCGCGATCACGGCCTGGCCAGCCAGCCCGGGCAGATCAGCTTTCCCGCGCCGGGTTTTTCCTCGCATCCTGCGCCAGTCCAGCCAGGAACCCAGGACCGTATACGCCAGTAAAGTCCCGAGCGGCAGCAGTGTAGAGAGACCTAGCCCGGTCAGGCCAATTGTGCCCGTGAAATTCAGGAGCACCGTCAGCAGAGCGATGGGCAGCACAAACAGCAGGCCGCCCATTGTCAACGAATCAACGCCGGGAGCGGAAGGGCGAGCTTCAATCACCCGCCAGCGCCGTAAAATACGGATAAACGGCATCCCCCAGATAACCGAGAGGATAAAAGTGATGGCAGCCAACGCCAGTGAAACCGAAGTCTGGGTCATAAATCTTTTTCGAACCTTTCTTACGGCTTGCTGGCCTGGATGCGGATATCATCTGGCGGGATGTCCATCAGGACGACCAGCCGCTGCACGACTTCACTGAACACAGGTGCAGCAACGATCGATCCCCAGATTGAAGACGAAGGTTTTTCCAGCCAGATGAAGACGACGAACTGCGGGTCGTCCGCTGGTCCCCAGCCCACAAATGAGGTGTTGGTTACCCAGTTGTTGTAACCGTAGGGCGTGGGGATTTCTGCCGTTCCCGTTTTACCTGCCAGGCTGTATCCCGGCACGAGGGCTCTGGAGGCTTCATCTTCAAGGGAAACGACGAGCATCTGCGTGATCGTGCGGGCCGTTTCTGCACTGATCGGCGTCCCGATCAACTGCGGCGGAGGGTTGTACTGGCGCCCGTTGTTAATCAGCGAACGCAAAATGTGCGGCGCCATCACTTTGCCACCGTTAGCGAGAGCGGAAGCCGCGCTGATCATCTGCACAGGGGTCACGGAGACGCCCTGCCCGAATGAATTTGTGCCCAGGTCTGCACTGTACCAGTCGCTGTCGCCGGGAACCTTTAACCGTCCGGAGACTTCTCCGGCCATATCGATGCCGGTCGTATGGCCGATCCCGAACATCGACATGTAATCATAGAACGTGGATGCACCCATCTGGGTCGCTACCCACGCCAGGCAAACGTTGAGCGAATGCTGCATGCAGCCGACCATATCCTGCTCGCCCCAGGCAGCCTGGTTCCAGTTCAGGATTTCCGCCCCACCGACTTCGATCCTGCCTGTGTCAACGAATTTGGTCGATGGGTTGACGGTTTTTGAATCGAGAGCGGCTGCCATCGTCAGGATCTTGAAGATTGAACCGGGTTCGTAGGTCTTGCTGACACCACGGTTGTATGGCGTGGTGCCGGAGATGAGATCACCGTATTCCCAGTACCTGTTCGGGTCAATGCGCGGGCTGCTTGCCAGCCCCAGGATCTCGCCGTTTTTCGGATTGAGGACGATGATCGTTCCGGCCTCAGCGCCATTGCGCTTCACGGACTCATCCAGGACTTCTTCCAGCATCTCCTGGACCTCGCGATCGATGGTCAGCACGAGGTCTGCACCCGGAGGGATGTTCGGCAGGTCTTTGACCTGATTGGGGTCTTCCGACACCCAGATCTCACGCGGTTGGCCGGAAAGCAGCTCGTGATATTTCTCTTCCACACCGAAATATCCTTCACCGTTGCGGCTGTAGAAACCGATGACATTCGAGCCGAGGTCCGCCTCCGGGTAACTGCGGGTAAGGTGCGGGGAGAAGGTCAACCCGGACAGACTCTTGATCGGCTGGTTTTCCGGCTCTCCGCCGATCGATTGCAGCGTTTTCTTGAGGGCATCCAGCTGTTCTACTTTCTGGTAATGAACAAAGTCCGTTATGATCGAATACCGGATGTCATCGGTCACATCCTGGTTCGCAAGGGCAAAGACACGGTCGTAATCCTCGCCTAAGACCAGGTTGAGAGCGTATGCGATCCCTTCGGGATCAGAGACCTGAGCAAGGTCGAGGCCGATCTGGTAGACCGTTTCGTTCCCGGCCAGCAGGCTGCCCCACCGATCGAAGATGTGCCCGCGCGCGGGGTATACCGTCAGCCAGTAGCCAGAATAGATATCACCCTGCCTGCGGAGGTATTCCGCCTGTGGCCCGAACTGGATGCGGCTGAGTTGAAAGAAAATCAGAATGGCAAAGCCGATGAAGGCCAATCCGATGGTGGTGAGACGCCAGTTCTGGTTTGTGTTCATGGTTCGGGTTGGGATTCAGGCTGTGGCAGGCTGAACAGGTTTGAAGCGCCGGTGAACGTCTCAGGATTTTCTATTTTTTGCCGAAGCCAATCGAATAAGGTCTGGTTCAACTCGGGCGGAACCTGCTGAAAATCTGCAATAGCGGGGCCGGGGCCGGGGGCAAGCACGGCCTCGCCGGCTGCTGTGTACCCCGGCACAGGGAGGTATTCCAGATCGAAACTCGTGAGCTGTCGAAAACCAAGTTTTTCTGCACGGATGCGCATGCGGGTCGCAGAGGTCAGGCTCGCGAGCTGGGTTTCGAGGTTGGCATTTTTCCGCTGCAGATCAAGGATTTCAAGCTGGATTTCCTGGGTTTCACGCCCAAGGTTGGCCGCTTTTACGCTCACCGCCAGGTAAACGCTGGCCAGGAGCGCGGTGATGACCACGCCAACTGCAAAAACCCCGATCACCTGCGCCTGGTTGCGCCAGGGGGCGTTGGGGTAAGCCTGTAGAAGCGATCGTTTTGCAGCCTTGAACATGTTTTACTTTTTTTCTACCACTCTCAGCAGGGCGCTGCGAGCACGCGGGTTCGCCTCGATTTCCTCGGGGCCAGGTCTGATTGGTTTGCGGTTCACTTCGAAAACAACCGCTTCATGCCCACATGTACAAATTAATTGCTCCGGCGGACAGATGCAGTCTTTGCTTTCCTGCCGGAAGAACTGCTTTACAAGGCGATCTTCCAGCGAATGAAAGGAGATGACGGCAAACCGGCCACCGGTGGACAGGACTTTGATAGCCTGCGGCAGTACGCTTTCAACGGCTTCAAGCTCCCGGTTGGTCGCAATCCGGAGGGCTTGAAACGTGCGCGTGGCCGGGTGGATTTTCCCGCCGCCGGTGACCGCTGCGACGATCTGGGCTAAATGGCGGGTGGTGGTGACCGGTCGTTGGCGAACGATCGCCCTGGCCACGGCACGGGAACGGCGTTCTTCACCATACCGGTATAGAATGCCCGCCAGTTCCGCTTCTGGGAGCGTGTTGACCAGGTCCGCAGCCGTTACATCTTGCGCCGGATCAAAGCGCATATCCAGCGGAGCATCCTCTTTAAAAGAAAACCCCCGCTCAGGCCGGTCGAACTGCATCGACGAAACACCCAGATCGAGCAGGATCCCGTCCACGGTCTCCCACCCCATCTGCTGCAGTTCCGCTTCAAGCCCGGTGTATGATCCGTGCCGGATGGTCGCACGGTCGCCGAAAGGTTTCAGACGGTCTCGGGCAACGGCCAGGGCATGCGGGTCGCGGTCGAAGCCGAGCAGCTGTCCATCGGGCGAACTTGCCTCGAGGACGCCGTAAGCATGACCGCCTGCACCAAGTGTGCCGTCGACGTACTTTCCTCCACGCGTTGGGCGTAATACGTGTATAATTTCTTTGTAAAGTACAGGTTGGTGCATCTGATCGACGACTAGGTTGACCCCTGACCGCTGAGGTCTAGCGCAGCGAAGCGCTGGTTGTTGGCCTCCACGTCCTGGATCAGGTCAGCCTGGGGCGTCCATGCGATGGGCGACCAGATTTCGATGTAGTCACCAACCCCGACGACGATGGCTTCGCCGTCGAGGCCGGCAAGTTCCCGCAAAAACTGCGGGATGCGGATTCGACCGGCGCTGTCAAGCTCAACATAGTCGGCTGTTGCGAAAATGAGACGCTTGAGCTGGCGTGAAGTCGGATCTGTGATGCTCATCGAGCTTACCTTCTGGGTAATGGTCTCAAAAGCCGGGACTGTTTGAATCATGAGGTTGCGTTCAAACCCCTGGCTGATGTATGCTCCGCCGGCCAACGCCTCCCGGTAACGAGAAGGGATGGTCAGGCGACCTTTATCATCAATGGAGTGAGCATACTGGCCCAGGAACATTTGTTCTACTACCCTTATAAACAGCCAGACGCCGGGATTACCCGGCGTCCCACAACGCACCACTTCCTACCACTTTCTCCCACATTCTATCCCACTTTGTCCCACAAAGCAAGCGGGATTCAATCGTATTATTATGCGCAATGAAGCGAGTTTTTCTGTATAATTCCAACAAAATCGTCCCTTCTCACGCTATTGCAATGCGAACGGGAGGTTAATTGAGTTGAATTTGAAAAAATTGGCGGGAAAACAAGTTTGTTCGAGAAGGAAACCTAGGCACGATGTGGATGATAACGATCCGTTCACCGGAAGGTGAACCGCAGGAATACATTCTAAAGCCCGGTGCGAACACGATTGGGCGGAAATTGAGCAACGACATCATCATTTCCGATTCGTCAGCTTCACGCGTCCACGCAGAGATCCATTTCAACGCACCCGAAAACAAGGTCACGATCACCGACCTCGACAGCACAAACGGCACATATTTAAACCGCATCAAGGTGGAGGGCCTGCAGTCTCTGGCGCATAAAGACGTCATCCGCATTGGCACCTGCTTGATGACGGTGCAGTACACGCAGGTGGATATCGACCCGGAAGAGCGGCGTAAGGCGGGCACGCGCCCACTGACCCGAGAAATGGTAATCGAGTCGTTCGATTCGAACGCGGTCTTGCTCTACGATATCGCCCGTCAATTGAACTCGCTGGTCGACATGAAACAGACGCTGGAAAAAGTGACCGACCTGATCAAGCAATCGATGGGCGCAGACATGTGCCGCATCCTGATGGCTGACCAGTTCGACAACCTTGAAGAGATCGACTTCCCGGCCTCAATTGCTGATATGGCGATCTCGACTCGCAGCGCGATCGTCATCCCGGATGTCATGTCCGAATCGGACAGCCGCATCCGGGAGAGCGCTTCTCTCCACCGTATCCGTTCGGCACTCTGCGCACCGATCCAGTCGTCCGACGACGAGATGCTCGGACTGATCTATATGTACAAGTCCAACCCTGAAAGCCGCCCTTTCAGCAGCCAGGACATTGAGCCGGCGGTTGCCATCGGGCACATGGCGGCGCTCACGATCGAACGGGTCACCCTGCTGGAGCGCATCAGGCACGAGCAATCGATTCGCGAAATGCTGGAGCGGTTCGTAGCGCCATCGCATGTGGAAGAATTCTGGGAAAGGTTTCTCAAAGACGGCAACCTGCCTGGCTTGAGACGGCAGGACGCGACGATCCTCTTTTCAGACATCAACGACTCGACTGCCCTGGCGGAACGCATCGGTACGCAGCGCTTCGGCGAATTCTTGAGCAGGTATTACTCGATGATGACGGAGATCATTTTCCGCCACGACGGGATGGTGAACTCATACCTCGGTGACGGGATCATGGCGGTCTTTGGGATGTCGACCCAGGAGACCTCACCTGAATTGTGTGCCATCCGGGCCGGTATGGAGATGATCGACTTGATTTCGAATTCAGGCTTTCCGAATTCGGAGCGCTTCCAGATCGGTATCGGGGTAAACACGGGTCCGGTAATGGCGGGTTATGTCGGTGAAGGAAACCATGTGGAATACACGGTCGTCGGGGACACGGTCAACGTGGCGCACAGGCTTCAAGAGCTTTCGCGCCCGAACCGCCTGTTCATCGGACCGATCACGCGGGCTGCGATCGGGTCGGAATTCGAGTCCGTGCGGATCGGGGAAGTAGAAATTCGCGGCAGGACGAGCCTGATCAACGTCTACCAGGTGCTGGGAGAGTGGCCGAAGTAACGTGCAGCCGCCAGGGGTGCTGCAATCATTATCCACCCGTCACAAGCCGCTCCATATTTCTTGTTTCTCCATTCAGGAGCCTGCCGCGGCAGGCGAGGGGCAGCTGGGACTGCACGAGTCGTCTATCTATGTGGGGAATTTACCCTCAGCCAGATGTGGTGATGGCTTCATTTGCCGAAGTGTGATCGGCGTTCGCAGTGACTTTATCCTGCGCACTCACGCACGTCAAACATATCGATCCAATATCTTGAGCACCTGCCCGAGATACCCTCTCCCGAACAAATTCACATGATTCAGCAAATGATAGAGGTTATAGATCGGGAAGCGCGCCCGTAAACCTTCCGGCAGCGGGGTGACTTCGCGGTACGCCGCATAGAAAGCTTCCGGCACGGAACCGAACAGGACCATCATCGCCAGGTCGGCTTCGCGCCAGCCGAAATGTGCTGCGGGGTCGATCAGCGCCGGTGCGCCTTCTGAATCAGCGAGCAGATTACCGCTCCACAAGTCCCCGTGAATGAGCGAAGCCGGCTGCTCCGGAATTAATTCCCGCAAATTTAAGCCCAATTTTTCGATACGCTGCGCATCCGTGCGCTCGAAGAGCCCGGCCCTGACGGCCATACCAGCCTGGTAGGCCAGGCGGTGCTCCGCAAAGAAAACGTAACCGTCCTGCACTTCAGGATTCGGCTGCGGCGTGCTTCCCAGATAGTTGTCGTGTTCGAATCCGAAACCGGGGCGCTCCACCCGGTGCAGTTCGGCCAGGCCGCGGCCCAACCGCTCCCAATAGTCGCGGGCGGGAGGCGCGGGCGCCAGGTCTTCCAGGAGAAGAAAAGTTTCCCCCGCTGCAAATACAGCAGGAATGCGCAGACTGCCGGGTGCAGCCAGAGCCTGCAGCCCGGCGGCTTCCCTGGAAAACAGGTCGGAAGGGACGCGGTGGTTGGTTTTCAGGAAAGCCGTACGGCCTGAAGAAGTCAGCAGCCTGCGACCGTCGTGGATACAACCTCCACCGACCGATGTGCTGTTGACGACGGTCCCCCAACCTGCTTTATCCAGCCAGGCTTCTACTTCCGCCGGTATTCCGGGTGCCATCAGGCCAGGTCGCCCTCTTCCAGGGCTTCGAGAAGCCCACGGCACGAGCGTTCGACGATTTCGTAGACGTATTCGAAACCGTCGATACCGCCGTAATACGGGTCGGGTACGTCTGCACCGGACCCGCCGTCAGGGTCGAATTCGCGCATTAAACGGACTTTACCGCGCGCATCGAGACCAGGAGCCAGCGCGAGTAGGTCGGCCTGGTTGTTGCGGTCCATCGCGATGATCCAATCAAAGTCATAGAAATCCTCGCTCCGCACCTTGCGGGCAGAACCATCGTAGCGGAATCCGCGCCGGGCAGCGACCTGGCGCATGCGGGAATCGGGCCTTTCACCGACGTGCCAGCCTCCTGTGCCGGCAGAATCTGCGTCGTAATCCTCACCTTTACCGGCCTGTTGCGCCAGGTGTTTGAACATATTTTCCGCGAGCGGGCTGCGTACGATATTGCCGAGGCATACAAATAATATCCGAGTAGGTTTATTGCTCAAGTACCATCTCCTATCGCTGGGATTTCCCTATTCTAACATTCCGCCGGCTTAGCGAAAGCTGAGGCCGCCCGGGAAAGCAGCGTCTTTTGCTGGGAGAGTCGTTCCGGAACAATATTTCCGCAATAGAAGACAGGGGATAAATGCATGGTCGCAACCGGATTTAAGAAAAACATATGCGGGGTAGCGGGCCTTCGATTTGTTAGATGAACGAGTGAAATATCCTGTATGAATTGATTTTGCAGACCTGAAACCAATGCATATAAAAAAGCCGATTCGCGCACCATTGCGCACTCTTCATGTATAATGTATGTCTCAGATACCAGAGAATTCTTCGCAAGGTCTCTGGTGGATAGTATAGAAGCACTATTAATTGTTATTGTGGGACCTGCTTCTGCACAGGCGACTGTGCATCGAAACTCACGGCGGAAATCATTGTTCTATCCGCCATGAAGAGGACAATCTCCGGCAAAGACCATTAACACGGCCGGATAGCAAGGAGCGGCAGCGTTCGGCGCTGACCGCCAATTCTATAGACCAAAGCCCGTAGGCGGCGGTCTAAGAACTGAAACAACTCGATAAATAAAACGACTTGTTTGGCAAATTGCCGGCCTGCGCGCAGCCTGTTCTTGACGAAATTAACGACAGCCGGCAAAGCCCTTATCAATGAGAAACCGGCGTCGGATGCGAGCACTTTTCCGAACGCCTTAGACATCAGGATGATTCATTGAGTCGCAAGGGTTTGATTTTTAAATCTAACCAGCTTGTTTAACCGACGCTCCGCGCAATCCCTCCAGGGATTGTGCAGGAGAATGTTTACGTATTTATCGATTGTTTCAGTCGTGGCCTGCCTGGCAGGTTCACGGCTGTTTGTTTAAATGGGAAAAAAGATCACCGAACTCCAGACACAGAAACGAAATCCGAACCGGGTTAACGTTTACCTGGACGGGGAGTTTGCGTTCGGACTGGCCCGGATCGTCGCCGCCTGGCTGCAGGTCGGGCAGGATCTGACGCAGGAAAAAATTGCCCGGCTCCAGGAAGAGGACGCTGCAGAAGTCGCCTTACAGCGGGCCATCCGGTTTATGAGCTACCGTCCTCGCAGTGAGAAAGAGGTCGTTGACAACCTGCGCAAACACGAAACGCCGGAGATGGCGATCGATGCCATCA
>JBFGQG010000004.1:0-22957 GCA_041564295.1 Anaerolineales bacterium
ATGAATTTCCCGGAACAATCCGGGCTGTTTATCTCCAGGGAGGTGTGCCATGAGCACAGCATCAATCACAATTTCTATAGTTTTTCTCGCTTTCGTTAGGGTAGCTTTTCCGATTTTCTTATTCGTCCTGATCGGTACGCTTCTGGACAGAGATAACGCGCTATTAGCGCAGTAATCCGGTTGCGAAGCGTAAATAAGCATCTGAAATTGGAAAATGGGACGTTCAATTCGGAATAAGTTTGAAGGCTGGTGAACAGATGGGTGCCTTAGAAATTTTTGAAATCCTCGTAGGCGGTTTGCTCCGGTTTGCCCTGCCTCTGGTAATTACGCTGCTGGTCGCATCATTTCTGAAGCGCCTGGACGATCGTTGGCGAGTCGAAAACCTGCGTGAGACGATGGCTGCCGCAGGTGTGTCCGGGCCGGTTCAGAATCTGCGCTGCTGGGAAGCGCATGGTTGTTCGCCGGAAAGGCGGGACCAATGCCGGGCAAACCAGAATCCCGATCAGCCTTGTTGGGAAAGCTTTCGCGTTAACGGCCATCTTCAGAATGCATGCAAACGCTGCGCTTTCCGGCAGCTCAAGCTATCAACAGAAGCATCCTGAAAAGCAGGAGTAAAGATTATGTTCAAAAATCGATTGATACACATACTTATTGCTTCGGCGATTGTTTTGCCGGTCATCTTCCTTTCTGTAGCAGCCGGTCAGGCAGATGAATTCGTTACGGATATCCCGTCGACAGAGTGCCAGGACTGCCATGAGATTGTCCAGATGCATTGGGCGAAATCCTCGCATGCGAATTCAGTGAATAGTGAGAGCTTCCTGACCATGTGGGGTGAGCGCGGCCAACCCCGGACATGTTTCGAATGTCATACGACGGGATACGATCCGGCGACCGGCACGTGGGAAGTCTCCAGCGTGAGCTGCACAAAATGTCATAACCCTGCCCCAACCAATCACCCAGACCAGATTATGCCTACTGACGTTTCTTCACGCCTCTGCGGAGACTGTCACCTCGACACCTACAGAGATTGGACGTTGAGCACCCATGCCCAGGAGGACCTGGCCTGTGTGCGCTGCCACAGCCCGCATACGAATGGAATCCGGGCGACGGACACCCAGGAATTATGCAGTTCTTGCCATTCGGAAGAAGTCCATTTCTACTCTTATACGGCTCATTACGCTGAAGGCTTACTGTGCATCGATTGCCATTTGAGGGTGTTGGACGGGCCTGTGGGCGAAGGACACGGGCAGCGAGAACATTCGTTCATCGTTGATATGTCCACCTGCAGCAACTGCCATAGCGAACAGCTGCATTACCCGGTTCCCAACGCCGGCGGATCAAGCATGAGCAGAGCCGGTCTCAATATCACGAACGACATGCTGTCGAACATCCAGTCTACGCCAGCCCCCGCCAGTCCATTGGGATTTGCACTGGTTGCTATTCTGATCGGTACGGGGCTTGGAATGATCCTCTCGCCCTGGTCGGAGCGCTGGTTTTCGCGTATCAAGTCTTGAAGGTGAGCCATGAAGAACGAATCACAGAAAATCAATCGCCGCGATGTTCTAAAGCTGGCCATTGTCGGAAGTGCTGCGGCAGTTGCCTGGCAGCTTCGTACGGACACAACGACTGGCGGACATGACGAAACCACCGATAAACACCAATGGGCCATGGTCATCGATGTTGACAAATGCATCGGCTGCGGCTACTGCATCCTGGCATGCCAGGCCAATAACGACACCGCCCCGGATATCAAGTGGACCCGGCTTCTGGAAACACGAAAAATTGCTGGGGAGAAGCGCTACCTGCCTGTGCCCTGCCAGCATTGCGAGAACGCCCCCTGTGTCGGTGCCTGTCCGGTCAAGGCAACCTACCATCGCCCGGATGGGATAGTGATGATGGATTACGATCGCTGCATCGGCTGCCGGTACTGCGAAGTCGCCTGCCCGTATGGGGCACGCTCCTTCAATTGGGAAACATTTGACGGGGATAACCCTGTCGTCCCGTATTGGGGTTCTCCGGAAGTGCCGCGCCGCCCGAGAGGAGTTGTAGAGAAATGCACGTTCTGCCACCACCGCATCGATCGGGGTCTCACTGCCGGCCTGACGCCAGGTGTCGATCCTGAAGCCACTCCTGCATGCGTTGGGGCATGCCCTGTCAAGGCCCGCGTCTTTGGCGATCTGAACGACCCAGAATCCAAAGTTAATCAACTGCTCGATTCAAACCATCTCTATCGCTTGCGTGAAGATCTCGGGACGGCCCCCCGAATTTATTACATCAACATCCACCCGGAGGTGCTGGGATGAAATCCATCCGATCGTTTCTGACGCCCTACCGTGCCTGGATTATTTTTGTGAGTCTGTTTCTCGCAGGGGGACTGGTTGGAGGTGGACTGACTTTCTGGAAAGGGCTCTCTGTTACAAACTTGACGGATCTTGTGCCCTGGGGGTTGTGGATCACGATTGATCTCTCTTCTATCGCACTTTCATCCGGAGCCTTCATGCTGTCCGCTGCGGTCTATATTCTGGGTCTGCGAAAATACCAGGCTCTCGCCCGCACGGCTGTATTTATCGGGCTGGTGGGTTACAGCATGGCGATGATGACATTGCTGCTCGATATTGGCCGCCCGGATCGCTTCTGGCATGCTGTCGTCTACTGGAATACGCACTCTCCGCTCTGGGAAGTCAGTATGTGCCTAGTACTGTATTTCGGTGTGCTCATGCTCGAGGTGGGTCCAATTTTCGGACAGGCAGATTGGCTGCGGAAACGTTGGCCGAAACTGGCTGAACGGCTGGTTGGCATCCACAAATATGCCCCCGTCCTTGCGGTCGCTGGGCTTGGGTTGTCATTGCTCCACCAGTCCTCCCTTGGCGCCTCGTTTGGCATAATGAAAGCACGTCCGATCTGGTACAGTCCTGGGATGGCCGTACTTTTCATCGCTTCAGCCATGGCGGCAGGTCCATCCCTTACGGTCCTGGCGTCATGGGCCGCATCCAGGCTGACGCGCAGCGCAACGGTCGATGAAGAAACGCTGGACAGTGTTTCCAGATTCATTGGCTGGGTGCTGGTTGTTCTCCTATACATGCGGTTTTGGGACATGCTTTCAATGACCTATACTTTTGAGCCTGGCCGTACGGAGGCATTAAAGGTGTTGACTGGCGGTAACCTGTCATTCAATTTCTGGATTGGAGAAATCTTGTTTGGCCTGGTTTTTCCGGCCGTCATCCTGCTTTCAAAGCGACTGTGCCGGATCCAACCCCTGAGAGCCCTGGCGCTCTTGTTTGTAATCGGCGGCCTCGTGGCCTACCGCTGGGATTCGAACATCCTTGGCCTGTCGGTAACAACCACGATTCTCCCGCAGGACCTGACACCGCTGTACGTCAGCTATAAACCTTCGCTGATCGAATGGGCGGCAGGTCTGGGCGTGATCGCATTCGGTATGATGGCGTTCACCCTGGGCGTAAAATACCTGCGGGTGGTTGACCGTGAAGGCGGCAGTCACCGTTATATCGCCCCGGCAGCTACAGATTAACCGGGGTTATGGATAAAAAGAGAAACAGGCCGGGTCATCCCGGCCTGTTTTCATTGTTCCGCTAATTGTTCGGCGCTCCGGCTGCGATCCAATCCAGGATGACCTGGATTTTCTTAGCAGAGAGGTTCAGAACCGGCGGCATTTTATCACCTTCCTCCTGGCGGTCCTGGAGCTTTTGGGCGAGGAGGCTGTTCTCAACATCACCCGGAATAACAGCAGGTCCGTTATCCCCCGAGTTGATCACGCTATCGTATGTGGCCGCATCCCAGCCCCCGTCCGAACCGTGGCAAGAGGCACACCTGGATTCGAGAATCGGCACTACGTCTCTTGAATACGAAATACCGGTTGTGCCAGGCTCAACCGGAGGGAGGTTTCGAATGTAATCCACAACCTGCGATACCTGATTAGCAGTCAGGATTTCGCCCCATGCGATCATGGATGTTGCTTCGTGTCCGAGATTGATGGCGTCGAAAATTTCCTGGTCCGAAAAATCTGCCTGGAAATCAGGATTTCCCAACGAAGGTGCCAGAACGACACCGTTCGTGTTCGGTCCATGGCACTGGTAGCAGAGCGCTGCAAAGATTTCTTGACCGTTAAGAGCCAGATCACCCTCGAATACGACTTCCGGCGGTAGTTCGACAGGCGGGTCGTCTTCCCAGGCCCTGATGAAATCCACAACCGCGTTAATTTCATCGTCATCCAGCAATCCGCCATACGCTAATCCGAAAGGAGACATACCGAAATTCGGCTGTCCCTGAGCGATGATCTGCTGGATTGTGAAATTGTCGCGGGTTTTGAGGTATTCAGCCGTACTGATCGGGGCGATGACGTCGTCCGGGCGGGCGGGGTTTTCGCCGCCTTCGCCGAATGCGCCGTGGCAGGACGTGCAGTTATCAGCATACAGTTGGCGCCCGACTTCTTGTGGAGCCCCACTCGCAGCAGAAAAAGTGTAAATTGTGAGTGCGTCGAGCTGTTCTTCCGTCAGGATTTCTCCCCAGACCGGCATGGTCTCATGCGATCCGCCGGTTGCGATGACCTCGCGCGCGATATCCAGGCTTTCCGAAGCCGGCACTTGTTCGCCGTGACAGTTCGAGCAGTACTGCGCAAAGAGCGGCTCGGTGCCGGGCTCCGTTGCCGGGTCCATCACGTAAACGGCGAGTGCATCGATTTCCTCGATGCTGAGTTTCTCCTGCCAGGGAGGCATCTCCAGGTGCAGGCCTCCTTCAGCGATCAGTTCACGGAGTTCAGTCTCGTCCCCGGCGAAGCTGATGGCACGCCCGTGGCAGGCCGCGCAGTTCGTGGCAAAAAGTCGTTGCCCGTCCGGGGCGACCAGGAAGTTGAGCAGCGCCGTGCGCTCTTCCCGTGTCAATATCTCCGGCCATTCCTGCACTTCAACGTCCTGATGTGGCGCAAAAGAGCGGCCTTCTGAAAGCGCGTTTTTCAATTCCAGAGGATCTGTTGCCACCAGCTCAGAAGTTTCGTGACAACCGGCGCAGTTATCGTGGTAGATATCGTTCCCGGCAGGCGAAAGAATAAAGCCTGCCAGCGCATCGACCTCGTCGGTTGTTAAGTCTGCCGTCCAGGCGGGCATACCTTCATGACTGCCCTGCGTGATGATGTCATGCAGGTTCGCGCCTTCGGATACCTTTATGCTCTGGCCATGGCACCCCGCACAATTCTCCGTGTAAAGGATGGCGATTGGGTCGCCGATTGTCTTTTCCAGGGGCGGAGGGATTTCCCGGTTCGCCTGGATGGTCAGGAAAACCACGCTGACCAGCAAGAAGCCTGTAAATCCGACGAAGAACGGCCGGGCTGTGTAATATCTCTCCGGTTTTCGGTCAAGAAGCGGCAGTAAAAACAGGGCAACGACGGCAATCGTCGGCAGTACGACAACGCCCACCACCTCCAGGTTTCCCGGGAAATACTTAAGCAGCTGAAACAAAAAAAGAAAGTACCATTCTGGGCGCGGGGTGTAGTTCGCATCGCTCGGATCTGCTCGCTCTTCCAATGGTGCGCCTATAAAAAAGGAAAGGGCAACCAGGATCAAAAAGACGATCAAAGAGATGACGGCGTCTTTGAACAGGATGTCCGGGAAGAAGGGAACGCCTTTTTCCTTTTCTTTCTTGTAGTGAGCCAGGTATTTTTGCTTTTGTTCCTCATTCATTTTTGGCCCCCTTTTTCGGCACATCGCTGATGCCGATCTTAATGACGAGATACATATGGAGGGAGATCAAGAGGAGCAATGCCACCGGCAGCACCCAGACGTGCGTGCCATAGAAGCGCGCAAGTGTAATGGCGGACAATTCATCCCCTCCTCGCATGATCTTCAAGATCGTTTCCCCGACACCGGGTGCTGCGCCGGCGATTTGAGTCCCTACCGTCGTAGCCCAGTAAGCTTTCTGGTCCCAGGGCAGCAGGTAACCCGTGAAACCAAAACCCATCGTGACCAGCAGCAGGAACACGCCGGTGAACCAGGTCACTTCACGTGGAAATTTGTACGCTCCGTAAAAGATTACGCGCACCATGTGCAGTACCGAAAGGACAACCATCGCGCTGGCCCCGTAATGGTGCAGACCGCGGATCAACCACCCAAACGTGACCTCCGTAGTGATATAGTTGACGCTGTCCCACGCATGGTCTGGGGTCGGGACGTAGTAGATCGTCAGCAGGATTCCGGTCACGATCTGGTTGACCGCTGTGAAAAGCGTGGCGCTGCCAAGCGTGTACGCCCAGTTGACTTTGGGTATTTTTCTCAGGAAAATGCTTTCCCAGATCCCGCGCCAGCCAAGGCGTTCGTCCAGCCAAATACCTAATTTTTCAGCCATGTTATCCTCCCCTCACGAAGAGCTGGTCCTCTTCCACTTTGACTTCATAGCGGTCGAGAGGGCGCGGCGGCGGTCCGTCGACAACCTCACCGGCCTTGTCGAATACGGCGTTGTGGCACGGGCAGAAGAACTGCTCCTGGTCGGAAATCCAGCGCACTCTGCATGCGAGATGGGTACACACATTGGACATGGCCACGTAATCGCGCCCGTTATTGGTCAGGACGTAGATGGACAGTTCTGTCTCATTGACAATCCAGCCGGTTTGTTTGAGTATTTTTGTTTTGAAGAGTGTGGGGTTATTGAGCTCGACTTTGGAGGCGGATCCGATCCGGATCCACTCCTGGTTTTCGCGACCTTTCAGGGCCGGCCCAATCACATATGCAACGGCGGGGATGCCCATTCCCAGGCTGATCAGCCCTCCGATCGCCCAGGTGGCGAAAGCCATGAAATCTCGCCGTGTAAAACGTTTATTTTCTTCCATAATTTTTCCTCCACTTCTGATTGACGAATTTCGACAGCAAATAAAACCCGGGAAAAGGCCGTCAACTGCCAGTGCCTGAAGGTTATCTTTTAGTTCAACCAGCTGCCGGCATTACCCATACACCTGAGCCGGCGGATATCTCATGCCTGCAGATTAGCGGCATGCAATTCGTCTAAATTATGGAAGCAAACGCAGCGGGTCGGACATTCAGTTTCCCCGCGCGTAAATGTCTGTAGAGAAATCTCCACAGGGCATGCCGGATTTCAGGCATGCCCTGTGGCCTAAAACTGGTTATTTTCTCGGCGCGCCCGCATTGATCCATTCAGCAAGCGCTTCAACCTCATCGGCGATCATCTGTCCAAAGTGTGCCGGACTGCCTGTCTGCCGCTGGTAGATGAGGCTGGCGTCTGCGTCTCCGGGTACAATGACCGGTCCGCTCGCACCGCCAGCCATCACGCCATCATAGCTGCTCACGTCGAGACCGCCTTCCGGATTGCTGCCGCTGTGACAGGTCGTGCAGCGCCCGTCGAAAAGGCTGCCCATTCCCGCTTCGAACGTTGCAGGTACTCCAGGCAGGATATACGGGCTGGTGTTTTTCAGGATGAAAAGCTGGCGGGCCAGGATCGGCTGCAGGGCTGGATTGTCGAAACCGGTGTAGGTCCAGACCGAACCATGGCAGGCCGTGTTGCCGCAGAACGAACCGTCGGGCGGGGGCTGCCCATCTAAACGCTCAAAAATGACCTCCGGATCATTCGGCGCATGGCATGCGATGCAGGTCGAGTCAATCGCTTTGCTGTGCAGGCTGATCCAGTTTGTGTGGGTGTGTGAAGCCGGTTCGGGGCCGCTTACGAGTTCGATGTTGGTCGTCAGTGAACCGGGGACTCCCACGACAGGAATGGCGTGACAGAGGTTGCATTCAAGACGGATCGCTTCGTCGGTCTGTGTGAGGTGTTTGCCGTCATGGCAGCGGAAACAGCCGGGGTCATTCTTGTGCCCGAGGTTATCTTTGTGCGTCTGCCAGTCGATTTTCTGCTCCCGGAAAACCATCGTTTCATACACATCTTTCAACGTGGCAACGATTTGCTGGATTTCCGCTTCTCGCTCAGCGTAGAGTTCGGGGTAATTTTCTTTATAGTAGTCATCGAGCGTTTCGATCGCCGCGATCGCGGCTTCATCGGTTGTGTAGAGACGGCCTAACCGTTCCAGCGATTGAGCCCGGATAAATGGAATATCTGTCGGAATCAAGTGCTTGCTCAGCGCCTGGTCGATCGCCTGTTGCGGGGTGGGAATCGTGTGCGTAACGCGATTGTGGCAAGTGATACAGTCCATGCGCACGAGCGTTTTGCCGGCAATGCTTTCAGGGCTGTAACCTGAACCGACGTCATAATATTCCGTGACTTCTCCGTTCTTGCCGATTGTGCGCACATACGGGATATCCTGCTGGAACTCATCAGTGGCGTAGAACCAGACTTCATTCTCGATATGCCAGTGGATACCACGGCCGAGACCTTCACGATCGGACCCACCGCCGGTTTTCAATACCAGGTAGATGGTTTCCAGCGAATTGGTCTCGTCGCTATTATAGTTGTGAATTTGGACAAGACTGTCATCCGAGAACTTTTCCGGGAAGTGACAGGTCTCGCACGATTCGCGCGCCGGGCGCATGTTGCGAGTATGGATGGGAAATTCGTATTGCTGGGTCATCATGAGGACAACATGCCGCAGATCGCCTGCTTTTCGGGAGAACTGCGTGGTGATCACATCGCGCCCGATGTGACATTCTACGCACTGCACGCGGGCATGCGGAGAGCGCTGGTAAGCGCTGTATTCCGGCGGCATGGTATGGCACGTTGTCCCACAGAATTCCGTCGAGTTGGTGTATTCCCAGGTGTAGGCGCCGGCGGATAATACGACGAACGTCAAAATACCGAGGATAACGAACGGAAGCACTCGCAGCCAGGCTTTTGTGCCCGGCGGTGGAAAAAAGAAGCGCTTCAAGGCGTTTATGAGTTTGCGAAACATAAAATTACCTTCTTTTCATTAATTTTCGGGTGCGTTTTGCCTGATCCAGTTCCAGATCGCCGCTTCCTCCAGAGGGCTCAGCTTTCCGGGATGATCTTTGAAATCAGGCCACAGCAGCACCAGGCTGATCCCGGGCGCGCCCGGAATGACGGCAGGACCGGAGTCGCCGCCATCGAGGGCGCCCTGGTAAGATGTGAGGTTGAGGTTTTGTTCGCTTAGTTCTGCGCTGTGACATTCTCCACAGCGCGAATTGATCAGGCTGCCGATCCCACCATCCCAGGTCTCGCCGTAGCGTGCTGCCGCGGCTTCATAACTCATCCCCTGCGGGAGTGGTGTAGGAGTCAAAGGTACAAAAGATTCGAGGTCTGATGCGGGCGGGATGGAAGCGTTCGCAGTCTGTTCGCTGGTGACGAACCAGACGATGCCGATGAGCCAGACCGTCGTGATCACGCTGTAACCAACCCAAAAATTTCGCTTACGTTTACGATGTTTTTCTTCTTCCAACACCGGCGGGGGCGGCTCGTGCAGCGCCAGCGGGTGTTCGTGCTCCATCTGCTCTTTTGTCAGATAACCTGTGAACATCGACCGGTTGAAGGTCCGGATAAAGACGTGATAGAAGTGCCAGAGGAAAACTGCCAGCACAGCCAGCAGCGCTTCACCTCCGTGAGCAGCTTTGGCAGCAGGAATCCACTCGCCGGGCAGAAGTCTGGCGGCCGTGATCGGGTTCCAGAGGAAAAATCCGGTGATGACCATTACGAGTGTGCCCCATACGAGCGCCCAGTATTCCATTTTCTCTTCAAAAGTATAGAAACCTTGCTGTGGGCGTTCTTTGCTGAGACCCACATTGTATTTCAGGGCCTGTAGTGCGTTCTTGGCGTCCTCCAGGGTGGGCAGCATCGTGGGGGAGCGGCGCTGGACATACCAGTGCCAGATCGCATAGCCAACGTGCCAGATCGCAACCAGCGCAAGCACAATCGCAGCAACGCGGTGCACGATGCGGACGGTTTCAATCCCACCCATGATGCGGATTGCTGCCTCGGATATCGCGGCCGAGGCATATTTTTGGGGCAGCCCTGTTACCGCAAGGATGATAAAGGAACCGGCGGTCAACCAGTGCTCGATCCGGCGAAACATGGGAAAGCGTAAATATCGATCGTTATCTTGCGTCATAGCGAATTGGCCATTTAATGAGATTTCCTGATCTTCGTTCGCCAGAAATCGGTCACCACGAAGATGGCCATCAGGCCCAGAGTGCCTGGAATGAAGATCTTGTAGAAAAGGTCGACGATGAAGACGATAGTGTAATTCTCGGGGTCCGGCACGTAATGGTTCATCCACGATTCATCAAAGTTTTCCGTGGCGTCGCCATGACAACGCTGGCAGGTACCCAGCAGGTTTTGTTTGAAAACGGTGCTGTCGACATTGTCCGGGGATTTGATATTGTGGACTCCGTGGCAGTCGATACAGACCGGTTTGTTGGTCTCCTGGTCTGGCGCCACACGCTCGAAGATTCTCACGGTCGTGCCGTGGAAGTCCGCGAAATACGTCTCGGAGACGTTGGGATTGATGTTGTATTTGGCCATCAACTGTTCGTCTTCGTGGCATTTGAGGCAGACTTGCGGAGAGAACAGGTGGAATCCTTTGACTGCCGGACCTTCGTTACCGTGATGGTTGTGGCAGTCGACGCAGGTCGGTACATCGGCGTTGAACTCCAAAAATAACGCATCGCCATGAACGCTCCCTGCATACGTATCATAAATTTCGTAATGGCATTGCTTGCAAGCCTTCGGAATGGCAGTGCGGGAGGCAGAAAATTGTTCGGTCGTGTGCGAACCATGGCAGTCCGCACATACGGCGGCGTTCTCATTCCCTTCTTCGAGGAACAGCGCATGTTCGCCTTCTGAATATTCTTCGAGTTCGGTCTCGTGGCAGCTGCCGCAGGCTTTGGACATCTCGATCGTCAATTCGCGTGCAGTTTCGTAATTGATCTCCCTGTGGGGAAACTCGGTGATGTCGGTATGGCACTGCACGCAGGCGTACCCGAGCCGCCCATGGACGGAGGACCTGTACAGGATGCGGTCGACATGAAGGTCGACCTGTTCGCCGGAGGGCAGCGGCAGGTACATTTCTGTCTGCCCATGACATTCGAGACAGGCGTCATTGCTCATGGGGACCTTATTGACAGGCGCAGGTGTGTTTTGAAAAGAGGCTTCAGGTGAAGCGAGGACCGTATCGAGCGGTTCTGCAGTTAGCAGTCCGATCCCGAGAAGGACCGGAATCAGGAGAACGGTCATCAAGCGAAGCGATTTTTTTCGAGAATTCATATGACGTTATCAACGGGGGGCGTGAGATTTCCCACGCCCCCCGGATCACTTAAGGCTGCGTAGTTTCTTCTTCGGTGATGGGTACCGGTGTCGGTGCTGGTGGTGTGTGGTAGCCTTTCGCACGCTCGGCCAGTTGTTCAATGGACTTTACAGTTGCATACTCATCATTGTGGCAGCTGCCGCAGGCGTATTCGAGCGTCAGGTAAGGCATGGAAAGGCTGCCGTCTTCATTGAACTGGGGTGCGTTCGGATCAGGATTGATCGAGAACAGATGCGAGTTGATGTCCCCGATGTAAAGTTCGAGGTTGGCCTGTGCCGATTTGCCGGTAGGCGGCATGTGACAATCCGTGCATTCGAGCGCAAAATGTCGATCGCTGTTCTGGTAGGTCTGCTGCCAGTGGCAGGTGTCGCAGGTCTGGCGGATACCCATGTCCGGGTTCACCTGGGCGTCAGCATAAATGCTGCTGGCGTGCGGGTCGTGGCAGGCAATGCACTGGAGGGCAAAATGCTTCGAGTTGTACAGTTCTTCATACTGTTCATGGTGCTTCACAAAACCCCCGCTCGCGTCGACCAGAGCAGGGTTGCCGCGGACGTGGCAATCGCCGCAGAGCTGGTTAGAGCGATCCAGCACCATCAAATGTCCGTACGGATCAGAACTGTGCAGGTTGCCGGGGCCGTGACAGGCTTCGCACTGGATGCCGTCCAGTGCCCAGGTCCCGATCATGCCTTCCATATCGTTCTGGTGACCCTGAGGGCTGTAGCCTGTAGTGTGGCAGCTGCCGCAGTCGTAAGGCTTTTGCTCACCGGCATGGTATGGCGCCCAGCCTGCGTCCAGCCTGGCCTGTTCATTTTCAAAGTTCCACTGCGTGGTCGCATCCGCGTCGCCGGTGATAATGTAGCCGTTCTGGTCTATAAAGCGAGCTTTCCACCCGAATCCCCCGATCACGTAGCTGACGTCGGCCCAGGTGTAGCCTTCAGGTGGGGACTGGACCCCGCCGGTCACATTGTCATATGGGAATTCAGGCGCTTCACCTTCCACTCTGGTGAGTTTATAAGGATGGCCGGAAAGGACGAACTTCGAATACTGCTCTTCGTGACATTGGCCGCATTTTTCAGAACCGACATACGCCAACCGGACCGATGCGTCATCGCCTGGAGGGCCGGCAGGACCCTGCGGGCCTGCGGGGCCGGCAGGTCCGATCGGACCTTCAACAACCTCCACGGAACAGGCTATGAGCAGGGACGCGCTGGCAAGAATTAGAATGATGAGGAGAGACTGCTTTAAATTCATTGATTTTCTCCATCGATTGGTTCGAAGATAGAGGAATTATAGACTTAGATTAACATAACATGAATGACAAATGTCCCTTGATGCTTATGACATTTGTCATTCATACATTTGTCACATTTCTTGATGAAATGCGTCCGGATCCTGTTATGGTAAGGGAGTCAGCAGTCTGCGAGCCGGCGGGTCTGGGCAGGAAGCATTGCGGATGAAAGCATTTCAACGGTGCTCACCGTATCCCACGCGGACGCTTTGGATAGGTGCTCGCACCTCGCACGTCTATGGTATCCTTCCATTCGATGAAAAAAACCCCTCTTTTCAGCCTGCTGATCCCCGCCGCTTTGATTGCCGGTTGCATCCGGACTGCGACGCCAACGAGCCCTTCGCAGCCGACGGAAACTGTATTGCCGCCTGTTGCAACATCTGGACCTGAATCGACCCCGACAGCTGAACCCGAGCCCACCGCCACGCCCGACTTCATCCCTTATGAAGTCCCTGATTGGTTTGAAAACGGTGTCATGTATGAAATATACGTGCGCTCCTTTGCCGATTCGGACGGCGATGGTATCGGCGATTTCAACGGCATTACAGCCAAACTCGATTACATTGAATCCCTGCATGTGGACGTGGTCTGGCTGATGCCGGTCCACCCATCTCCTTCAGTCCACGGTTACGACGTCACCGATTTCTTCGACGTCCATCCCGATTACGGAACGATGGACGATTTCCGGAACATGGTGGCCGAATTCCACGCCCGCGATATTCGCGTAATCATAGACTTCGTCTCCTCCCACGCATCGAACCAACATCCGTTTTTCCAGGATGCGTATGGCAGCCCGGACAGCGCTTACGATGACTGGTTCCGCTTCACGAACGAAGAAAATACACAATATGAAGGCTTCGCAAACCTGGGAACGCTGCCGCGGTTCAACCATTTCAATCCGGAAGTTAAACGATTCATGGCCGACGCCGCTCTCTTCTGGCTCGATCTGGACGATGATGGAGACTTTACAGACGGCGTCGACGGTTTCCGCGTTGACAATGCCACGTTTCCTCCAAAGGATTACTTCGTCGAGTGGCGCCAGCAGGTCAAACGCGCCAACCCGGATGCGCTGATCCTCGGCGAGGTATGGGTGGAACAGGTGCCTGTCCTTGAGCTGTATTTCGTGGACCAGTTCGACGCGCTGTTCAATTTCCCGATGTTTACACTGCTGCAGGGATCGATCTCGTTGGATAGCGCAGGCTCGCCGGTATGGAACCTGCCCCCGACGTTGTTATCCAAGCGGGTGGACGATCAGGCCCGGGAATATCCTGCCGAGGGCATTCTCATCCAGTTTGCAACAAACCACGACACCGACCGGCTCGCCAGTATGCTGAATGGCGATATGGGCTGGGAAAAATTTGCTGCGGCGGTAACGATCATTCTTCCCGAGTCGTTTGCGCTTTATTATGGAGAAGAGATCGGGATGTTCGGCGTAAAGGGCGGCCCGCCGCATTGGGACAGCTACCGACGTGAGCCGATGGACTGGAACGCTGCTGAAATCGGTCCGTTCCAGGCGACTTGGTTCAGGGAACCCGACCGATGGAACCGGCCAAACGACGGCGTTTCGGTTGAAGAGCAGGAGAACGACCCGGATTCGCTCCTCAACACATACCGCCGGCTGCTCGAGCTGCGGCAATCCATTGATGCACTGAAGAACGGTGATTTCGTAACGCTGGATGCCTTCGCTATCGGGCGGAAATCCTGGGCGGTTTCACGCACAAGCGGCGATCAAACATTCGTCGGGATCTTTAACTTCGGTCCGGAATCAGTCGAGGTCACCGTGGACGGATTCCCTTTCAGCAGCGAGGTGCTGGTTGACCTGATTTCCGGAGACACTTTTCCAGGCAGTACGGCTGGGGAACCGTATGTCATCAACCTGCCGGAAGCGGGCGTGGTGTGGTTTGTTAATGAATAACATGTCAATGCGGCGGAGCCGACCGCATTCCGGCGCAGCTAACAATCCCATAGCAGATCGTGGTGAAAACACAGCAGAGCAATAATAAGAGTCAGTCTATTAGCAGGACATCTGTCACTGCAATTGAATTCGCCCGTATGGCGAGAGACATGCAGAATCAATTGCTTCGCATCGCTCACTAAAACATTTGATTTGGATAAAAAATGAAACTGGTCCCAATCATCACGGCCGTACAGGCGGCACAACTGGTCAAGGAAGGCGACGTCCTGATGGCGGGTGGGTTCGGCATGACCGGCAACCCCGTCCACCTGCTGCATGCACTGGCGGAAACCGGCGTCCGGAACCTGACGTACATCGGCAACAATGTCGGTGAGCCAGGCCTCGGGGGGGGACGCCTGCTGCGCAACGGACAGATCAGGAAAGCGGTCGGGTCTTTTTTTACGAGCAATCCTGAAGCGGTCGAAGCGGCCCAGTCCGGCGCGATCGAGTTCCAGCTGCTGCCGCAAGGTTCTCTCGTTGAAGCCATTCGAGCCGGAGGAGCCGGCCTTGGAGGGTTTTATACGCCCACAGGCGCCGGCACAAGCATTTACGCATCTGGAAAAACGCGCCGGTTCGACGAAAAAGATTTCGTCTTTGTCCATGCGCTTCGAGCAAACGTCGCCCTGCTGCGCGCCTGGAAAGCCGATACATCCGGCAATCTCGTCTACAGGTTGACCGAGCAGAACTTCAACCGTGCGATGGCAACGGCCGCCGACCTTGTGATCGCCGAGGTCGAGGAAATCGTTCCACTCGGTGAGCTAGACCCGAATCACATCCACACCCCCGGCTGCTTCGTCGATTACGTCGTCCAGGCTTCGCTGACCCTTGCAGATCTCGGTTCGTCCGCTGAAGTGACCGGCGGCGCTCGCAAGGCGGAAGATGATCGTATGGCGATCGCGCATCGAGCACTCGCTGAGCTGCAGCCAGGGCAGATCGTGAATCTTGGCGTCGGAATCCCGACCCTCATCGCCGACCTGATCAGGCCCCAAGACGGCATTATCCTGCACACTGAGAACGGCATGCTAGGCGTCGGGCCGGCCCCGGAGGAAGGCGGCGCGCTGGATTATCCGGTCAATGCAGGCAAGGTGCCGGTCACCGCGCTCCCGGGCAGCAGTTACTTCGACAGCGCCGATTCATTCGCGATGATCCGCGGAGGGCATGTGGACGTGGCCGTGATGGGCGGCCTGCAGGTGGACGAAAACGCCAACCTGGCTAACTGGGCCGTTCCGGGCAGACCACTGCTGGGCGTCGGCGGGGCGATGGACCTGGCGGTAGGGGCGAAACGACTCATCATCACGATGGCACACACCGACCGCAATGGTCGTTCAAAGATCGTGACGGCCTGCACACTCCCGCTCACTGCAGAGCGCGTGGTCGATCTGATCATCACCGAACTGGCAGTATTCGGCTACCCGGACGGCAAACTTACGCTGCTCGAGCTTATGCCCGGTGCGACGCTGGAGATCGTCAAGGAACGTACTGAGGCAGATTTTTCTTATTCTTGAGCCGGGGTACTTCTATTATATTAAGGCCAGAATGAGACTTTCTCGCCGGTCGCCACATCAATCACGAGCACCATAGGCCCTCCCCTGGATACGATCAGCCAGAACGCGTTGTTCCGCCAGCCGAGCACCTTGATTTGCAGGCTGCCGGGACCGTCCGTGAGGTCGACGGTGACGGGAGATGAAGCCGTTCCGCTTTGCGGAGAGATGGTCTGGAAGACGATGTGCGGCGAGTCGTCGAAGATCTGGACGACGGTTAATCCGTTGGAAGTCAGACCTGCGTGCCATTCCCCGGTGGCTGATACCACGCCGGATACGGAGGTTGAATCGATGTAGCCTGCCGCATCGGGCACGTACGTCCATTTCACATTACCCAGTACTGCATCCAATCCCCAGACTTCCCATTGACGCGTCCCGCGTGTCCGTTCCACGCGCACGATCAGCACACCGTCCCTGGCATCAATCGGGAAGAATTCATAATCTTCATCTTCGATGAGAACCCTGAATGCCCCCGAGGCCATGTCGATGGCATACGTACCGTTTCTGACGCCGATGAACAGGACGTCAGTCGTCAACAGGAGGTTCTCGGGTTTGATGTTGGAAACGATTCTGGAGTCGAAGGTCGCCATCCAGGCGGGTTCATCGGCTCCGGGGAGCCAGCGCATCGCGCAGCCGGGTTCGAAGAACCCGCCAAAAAAGACGGCGCCAGCATCGCCTGGGACCGGTTGGACGTGGTCATAAATGCCTACTTCCTGGGGGTCGTTCGGGAAAGGTTCGTTGGGGCATGCCGGGAAGATCTGCTGTTTGACAGAGCCGTCGGACAGGTTGAAGACCTTGAACCCTGTCGTGCCGTCGGATTCGTCAAGGACGCCAGGGTTCCCTCCGAAATCAACGACCTGCCGCGGCGTTGCTTCGAGTTTGGCCTGCCAGCTCATCGAACCGCTCGTGCTGTCCCATGCCTGCAGCGTACCGTCTACGGAAAGAGTGGCGATCGAATCGCCAAATAACTGGAAACATCCCTGGCAGATATTATGCTGGATTTCGTCGGAAAGAGACGACTCCCAGATCAGCGTGCCCTGGGTGCGGTTGTAAGCGGCGATCTTGTTTGCGTAGCTGATGTACAGGCGCGCATCGTCTGCGAGGATCCGGTTGAAAACGTTGTTGGCCTTCTCACCAGTCATCTCGGTAATCCAACGGAGCGCAGGCTCGTTTTCGAAATCCACGTAAGTCAGATAAACTTTGCTTTCCGGTGCTGACGATACTCCGGCGAAATCAGGGGATGTATCGTTGTCCGAGGGAAGGAGAAACCCCGGCCCGTAGTGAAACAGGCGTAACCCTCCAGGACCAGATGAATCAACTTCGATCAGTTCCTGTACCGCGCCCTCCTCGATGACCTGGCTGATTGTTCCTGCAGCGAAAAGCGCAGGAACCAGAGAAGCGGCCAGGATGCCGCCGACCAGCAAAAAGACGGCGATGCCGATAACGCAGCCGAGACGGCCGGGCTGCCGGGATGTTTGCACAGGAGGAGTCGTGTAGACGGGGACGCGGGCTGCCCTGGCAGAGGATATATCTGCCTGGGAAATCTTGATTTTGAAGACGCCAGTCTCCTGTTCTTCGCGCGTGGCCTGGTCTTCCAGGATCGTTCCGCAGAACTGGCACTTGAAAAACCGCTCGTGTTTTTCCGGGATACCTAGAGGGGCGCCGCAGTTTGGACAAACGTGCTCGCGGAAATTTTCTGCCATGTGTCTTCCTCCAGCTGATCAACAGGTGTTGATGATGAAATAATGACCGAATGTATGAGATTGAATCCAAATGCCGAAAATAAGACCCGGACAACCGATTCAGGTTGTCCGGTAAACCTTGATAAAAATATTCTAAACCACCGCCGGCCTCAGCGGTGGACCAATTTGAACAGGGTGCCTTCCTGTGAAACCAGGTAGATTTCGCCGGTTTCATCCGTTCCAAATGAAGTGACGGTTACATCCGGATCGAACAATTCAGCGGAAAGCCAGCTGCCGTCTGTTGCGCGTACGAGACCCCAAACAGTGCCGAAACAAAAATCGCTGAAGAAATACACCCCGTAGAACTCGGGCAGTTCCCTCCCGCGGTATACCACACCGCCTGTGATAGAACACCCTTCGCTGTGGTTGTATTCGTAGACAGGTGAGACGAATTCGACGTTTGCCGGAGGGTTGCCTTCGAAGGTGTGGGTGCCTTCAAAGTAATCCCAACCGAAGTTCGCTCCGGCAGGTTGTCCGGCCGGGAGGACGTTGACCTCTTCCCACTGGTTCTGCCCAACATCGCTGATATACATTTCACCGGTAACAGGATCGAAGTCGTACCGCCACGGATTGCGCAGGCCGGAAGCATAGATCTCTATGGTGTTGTCCTCCGTCCGAATGCGCAGCATTTTGCCTAAGAACGTTCCGGGGTTCTGGGCGTTTCCTAGGGGATCTCCGGCGGCGCCGCCGTCGCCCATACCTGCGTAAAGCAGGCCATCCGGCCCGAATACCAGATGTCCGCCGTTATGATTCGGATAGGGTTGGTCGAGGCGCAGGATAATCGATTCGCTACCGGGATCGGCGCGGCCCGGGTCGTTCGGGTCGACGTTAAAGCGTGAGATGACCGTGTCACCGTTGATGTCCGTGTAATTGACATAGAAATAACCGTTTGTTTCGAAATCCGGATCGAAGGCGAGGCCGAGGAGCCCTTGTTCGAAACCCTGCGACGTGAGCTGCCCGGAGAGATTGAGGAACGTAGCATCCTGCCCGAGGATCTTGATTGCGCCGGTCTGTTCCACCACAAAAATCCGACCGGTACCGTCCCCGGCATGAGTCACCAGGAGCGGCTTCGTATAGCCCGTGGCGACCACCTGCCATTCGAAACCGGACGGGTCGGGTAGTTCGGTGACCGTCCCCGGAGCGACCGATGCAGTTCTCGTGAGGACCTGTGAATCGATCACCTCTCCAGCTACTGTGATCATCTCGAAGGTCAGCGTGGCGGAATCTGCCGTGATGCGCAGAGCGCCGTGACCGGAACGGTACTGGAACTGGCTCCCCTCGAGTTCGCGAAAATAAAAGTACCGGCTGGGATGCCCGCCGAGGCCGTTGACAATGTATGGGATACCGTCGATGATCAGGCGTTCGTAAGAATGGTCGTGCCCTGCGAGCACGGCGTCTGCTCCCCACTCGGCGAACGGCCACTGCATCCAATCCGTAGAGCCATGGTGACCGGAAGAATACGGCGGTTGGTGCATGTAAACGATCTGCCAGGGCGAAGTCGAGGCTGCCAGATTTTCTCTCAGCCACTGTGCCTGCACGGATGATGCACCTACGCCATCCGGTTCACGGCTGTCGGCATCGAGTGCAAAGAGATGCACCGGACCCCAGACAAAGTCGTAATAGCGCTCATTCCCTGGCAGCTCGAAGTAATCCAGGTAGGGCTTTAAATCCGGCGTATGCCAGTCGTGATTGCCGAGGGAGGGGAAGAAGCGGTTTTCAGCTGCACCCGGCCCGTACTCGCCTTTGTACGGGTAAATGAACTCCGAATAATACTGTCCGATGTTTCTGTCGATCGTTTCTGCCTTACCGTCCGGGTAGTTATTGTCACCGAGCGTAATGATAAAAGCCGGGTTCCAGGATTTTACGAGGTCTGCCACCTCACTTTCATCCACGCCTGCGAGGCCGTAATCACCGATTGCGGCAAAAGTAACGATGGACGGTGTGGATGTGGGCGCTGGCGCGGCGGTTGCCGTTGGCGGGACACTGGTCGCTTCGGGTGACTCTCCGGTTGCGAACGACGTCGATGTCGGTGGCGCTGCAGAGGCAGTGGCCGTTTTCGCCGGCGGTGGTGGGGGCGGTTTACGCGGGGTTGGATTGCCGACAGGGGCGGGAGCGCCGCAGGCGCCGACAAATAAGATCAGGATGGCAGGAAGCGTACGAAAGAGGTGTTTCATATGAGAGTCCTAGTAAATACGAAGACCTTTCGGATAATGGTTTTTCAGGAGACCGCGGACGCGTTTTCCCCATCCGAGCGGGTAGCGGCCATTGAGGGTGACAAGGATCCAGCCGTCGTCGCCTTCCGAGGGAACGGCTTCGCGGCGTAAATAAGCCTGAATTTGATCCGTCGTCAGGTCGTGCGTGCGAAGGACTTCGGAGGGCGTGAGTGCCATGGCAAGCGCATGTGCCGGCTCGAACCGGTCTTTCTTGAAACTACCGAGCCACCAGCCCGGACGGATGAGCTTCAAGCTTCCGAGCTCGGGCATGCCGTCGGGGACCGCGTAGAGATACGATTTGACGAGCTGGAAGTTCAGCCCGTGATGATCGAAAGTGGGGGTGAAGGTCTCACCGGCGAATGACTCCCAGAGCGGCAGCAGCCTGTCGAGAGTAGGTGAACGGCGATATCCGACCGGCGGTGGGCTGGAGAATGCTGCTGGTCCGCGTACGAGTAATGCAATGAAATGCCCCTCTCCAGGCGCCAGATGCGGCCAGAGACGTACCGGCGTTTCTGCACCTTCCATGTTGAATGGCGGCAGGATACCTCGGCGGAAGCCGGGCTGCCAGGGTGGAGTCACGATGCGGAAATCAGAATGATCTGCCAGGAAACGCAGGATCACTTCTTCGTCCTCCTCTGGAGCGAACGTGCAGGTGGCGTAGACCAGGCTTCCGCCGGGGCGGACAAGCAATGCTGCCGTGTTCAGGATGGCCGTCTGGCGTTGTGCGCAACCGTTGATGAATGCCGGCGACCAGTCACGCACCGCTTCGGGCATCTTTCGGAACATGCCTTCGCCTGAACAGGGCGCATCGACAAGCACCCGGTCGAAGAATTCGGGCAGGCGCTCTGCAAGCCGTTCGGGCGTCTCGTTCGCGATGAGGACGTTCCTGGCCCCCCAGCGCTCGAGGTTTTTCGCCAGGTCCCAGACCCGTTTCGGATGGATTTCGTTTGCAAGCAGAATCCCCTGGTTTTGCATTTTACCGGCGATGTGCGTGGTCTTCCCCCCTGGCGCAGCCGCCAGGTCAAGGATGCGTTCACCGGGTTTGGGGTCGAGAATTTCCGCAACGGCCTGGGCCGCTGGTTCCTGGATGTAATACAGGCCGGCAGCATGGTATGGATGCAGGCCTGGCGCAGACTCGGCGCCGAGGATCCTGTGGCCGTTTTTAGTCCAGGGAAGGGGAGTGAGGTCGAAGTCCAGGTCAGGGGAGATATCGGCGTAAGTTGTCTTGAGCGGGTTAAAACGCAGACCAGGCTCAGGCGGTTTGCTGTAATGGGCGAGAAATGCAGCGGCTTCGCTGCCCAACAGGGATTTCATTCGCCAGATGTATTCTTCCGGCAGAAACGCAAGATCGTTAGAGGAAGGCTCAACCATAAGAAATGTGATATTGAGGCGAAGCGATGACAAGCAGAGTTCCCGCAGGAAAATTCGCCGTAAAAAGAGTCATTTAATAATACTCAATAAGAGAAAAAGGAGGTAGTTTATAAATTCTTCCGGCTTAAAAACTACACAAAATACTATAGAATCTACCAAAAGTTATATTGACGGTTTGTGAACAGCATCTATAATGGGCCGCATCTTACCATAGAGGTTGACATTATGGCCAAAACCGAACGTTCAGGTCGGAACATTGTTTCGCAGGACCAGTCGCATATCCCGAAGAATTCAATATTCTTTGAAAAAATAATCCCGGCTTTGTTGGTCGGGATGGCTGTTTTAATGGTCGTGTTGATCATTTTTGCTGCAGGTATACTGTTCGGTTTAATCCAGTTTTAGCGGCCTATTTTTGTTAACGTGATTCCTGAAATGTACGAAATACCGTTTAAAAATTCAATAATTGTTCGAGGAGCGACAACGTGGACTTCAATTTGATCCTTCCGTTTCTTTCCACAATTGTGATGTTCGTTTTTACAGTTTTTGTGCTGAAGCGATATGCAGTCCGCAAGACGCCGCAGTTCCTATTCTGGGGGATAGGTCTTGCGATGTTCGGCATGGGCAGTTTTGCTGAGGCCTATTTAGCGCTTGCTTGGAACCGGTGGGTGTTCTTCGGCTGGTACCTCTTTGGTGCAGCGTTGAACGCCGCCTGGATCGGACACGGTACATCGTACCTGATGTTCCGGAAGAAATGGGTCCATGGGGCGACCGTGGTCTTAATTTTGGGCTCGCTGTTTGCCAGCTATCTCATGCTGAAAGCAATGCCGACTTTGAACGAAGAGCTGTTCACGACCGAAAAACCTATCAGCGAGCAGTACGGCACGAAGCGCCTGGATGCGGGTGAAAAAGCACCGGAAGGTGTAGCGACTGTTGTGCAGGAATACCGTGGGGAGCTGGTGGAGACGATCCCGGGACTGATGCCGTTGGGGACATCGGTGCGAATGACGACGCCGTTCTTCAACATTTACGGTTTGCTCGCATTGGTGGGCGGCGCGCTGTGGTCCGCCTACCTTTTCTGGCGGAAGCGTGTACTGCCGAACCGGGTGGTTGCCAACGTCTTGATTGCAGCAGGCGCTTTACTGATCGGCACTGCCAGCACATTGACGCGGTTGGGATACGGCCAGTTCCTCTATATCGGTGAACTCTTCTCTGCGATCCTGATGTTTTCCGGTTTCCTGATGGCCGCACGGCCTCAGCCCGCTGAAAAGCAGGTCCCGGCAGACGCTGTCGCTGCAGATTGATTGTCCGGGAGCCTCATGTTATTAAAACGTTTGCAATTGGGATTGATCCACGCTGCTGTAGCGATCACTCTGGTGCCGATAAACAGCACGCTTAACCGGATCTTGATAGAAGACCTGGCGGTGTATGCAACAGTAGTCGTGCTGTTGTTTTCTCCGCCGTACCTTTTTTCGTTCGTGCAGGTGGCGATCGGCTCTTTTTCCGACCGGTACCCTATCTTTGGATTCCGGCGATCCGCGTACATCGCTATCGGTCTCGTGCTGTGTGCTTCAGGGTTGATGATCGCCGCGCAGGTCGCCGAACTTATCCCGGTCAATTTTTGGGCGGG
>JBFGQG010000005.1:0-21652 GCA_041564295.1 Anaerolineales bacterium
GAGGACTCGTCTCTAGCCGTCCTCGCAGGCCAAAATCTGAATGCCTTTCCTGCGCCATTCGACAGGTTTTAAGAAGAAATTTTCACATAGGTCCGCTACCGCTGTGTAGACGATGACACCGCAATGATTTTCGAGCGTCTCTGCATCTGACCAACCGCGCAATCGCCAGTGCGGCCCTCGGCCACACCTGCAGAATCAGCCGCCTGCGCACCGACGTCAGCGGATTCACGAACCTGTAGAAGGATATTCGGGTCTGAGCTGCCTCTTCACCTGGAGCCCTGACGGGCGCTACCTGCTCATCTCCGAAGCCGCAAGCTTAGACGCCCGGCTCTCTTATGTTGCCGCTAATCTTGACACCATCATAGCGAGCCACTATACTACGTTCACAAATCCATTACCTTGCACGGGGAGCCTGTTTGCCAGGCTGAGAGGAGCGTTCGCTCGACCCGAAGAACCTGATCCGGACAATACCGGCGGAGGGATGCAGTTCTCACGAATTCAAAGACCCTCCCAGGTGAGGGTCTTTTGCATAATTGCCAGCGCTCCGTCGTGCCGGGTGCAATAGGCCTAACACGTCGCACGTCACACGTAACAAATATGCACACAATCATCTTTGCAAACGGACACATCCCAACTTCTCCCCTCCCGCTTCCAGCGCACGATCTCCTCATTGCGGCGGACGGAGGGGCGGGGAATGCGGCCCAATTCAATCTCTTACCAGACGTGGTGATCGGCGATTTCGACTCGCTCTCTCCATCAGAGATCGCAGCCTTCGACCAGGACGGCACAAAATCTATCCGCTATCCCGCCGAAAAAGACGAAACCGACCTTGAACTGGCGATGGATTACGCCGCCGGGCAAGGCGCTGATAAAATCACCCTGTACGGGCTCCTTGGTGGGCGCTGGGACATGACCTTCGCTAACCTGCTCCTTCTGGCAAGCGAAAAATACGCCGGAATACGGTTCAAAGCCGTCGATGGGAACACATCATTTCACATTCTGCACGGTGGTGAATCCCTGCAGTTGCAGGGGGAACCTGGCGATATTGTCTCCGTTCTGCCGCTCCGTGGCCCCGCAGAAGGCGTAAGCTACCAGGGGCTCACATGGCCGCTCGAAGAAGCTAATCTGCCATTTGGAACGCCGCGCGGGGTGAGTAACACCATCACAGACACGCTGGCGACTATTTCTATTCAAAAAGGAACGGTCCTGGTCGTCCACAAGACCGGCGCCGCCGATTATTAAGGTGCTTCAATGAAAAATTTCCTGATCTCTGCATTGGTTTTCTGCTTACTCACAGGCTGCAAGGCCGAAAGTGGTCCGAAAACCCTGACTATCATGGCGCATGACTCTTTCAAGGTGTCCGACGAAGTCCTGGCGGCATTTGAAGAAGACAATAACGTCAACGTCGAAATCCTGCTTTCTGGAGATGCCGGCTCGATGGTGAACAAGGCCGTCCTGGCAAAAGGAGCCCCACTCGCTGACATTCTTTTCGGAATCGACAACACGCTGCTGAGCCGGGCGCTCGACGAGGGCCTTTTCGAGGCGTACGAATCACCTCTCCTGGCGGATATCCCCGACTCGTTCGAACTCGATCCGACCTACGGCGCTCTGCCGGTCGATTACGGCGATGTATGCCTCAATTACGAGATCGCTTATTTTGAAAATAACGGTCTTGACGTGCCAGGTACACTTGAAGATCTGCTGCGACCCGAATATCGCGGCCTGCTGACCGTCGAAAATCCAGCTACCTCATCGCCCGGGCTGGCCTTCCTGTTTGCCACGATCGGTCATTTCGGCGAGGACGGTTATCTCGATTTCTGGCAGGGATTGGTAGCGAACCAGGTCAGTGTCGTCAACGACTGGGAAACAGCCTACTATACCGAGTTCTCGCAGTGGGGCGGCCCCGACCCCCTGGTCGTGTCATACGGCTCAAGCCCACCATTCGAAGTGATCTTCGCCGAGACGCCAATCGACTCACCACCAACTGCCGCTATCACGTCCGATGGCGCCTGTTTCCGCCAGATCGAGTTTGCCGGCATCCTCACCGGGACAAACAACCGGGAACTGGCGGAAGCCTGGATTGACTTCATGCTGTCCACGCAATTCCAGGAGGACATCCCGCTCAATATGTTCGTCTTTCCGGTGAACAGCCGGGCCGCACTGCAGCCGGAGTTCGTGCAGTACCTGGCGGTTCCGGAAAACCCGGTCGTACTCGACCCCGCAGATATCGCCGCCAACCGCGAGGATTGGATCCGTGCCTGGACGGAAACAGTGCTGCGGTAGGAGCGATCTACCAGACGAAAGTCCTTCCTCGCAACGGGCACCCTTCCGGGCGCCCCTGCAGACCTGCTATGAATTCTCTCCGCAAATCCTTTTGGGGCTTCGCTTTCGCCGTTCCCATCCTCTTCCTGGCGCTGTTCTATTTTTATCCGCTGGCCGGGATTTTCAGCATAAGTTTTTCCGGGGCAGCAGGAACCACCGCATGGCTGCGCTTCGCCGGTTCACCTGGGCTCTGGGGTGTCGTGGGATTTACCTTCTGGCAGGCGACGCTATCCACACTGCTCACCCTGGTGCTCGGGCTGCCCGGCGCCTACCTCCTTTCCCATTACGACTTCCGTGGGAAGACGTTTTTCCGCGCGCTGACCGCCGTGCCGTTCGTCATGCCGACGCTGGTCGTCGCCGCTGCTTTCAACGCCCTGCTCGGTCCCACCGGCTGGGCGAACACGGTATTGATGGATCTTTTCAGCCTGCAGACTCCTCCGATCGCGTTCGTCCGCACGTTCTCCGCGATCCTGACAGCGCACGTCTTCTACAACCTGACGATCGTACTGCGGCTTGTCGGGGATTTCTGGGGGCGGTTGGACCCACGCCTCACCCAGGCAGCTCGCACTCTTGGCGCTTCCAGATGGGAAGCGTTTCTCCGAATCACAGCGCCGCTGTTGTTCCCCGCTGTCCTTGCTGCCGCGCTGTTGGTCTTTATATTTGATTTCAGCTCTTTCGCGGTCGTTCTTATCCTGGGTGGGCCACGATTTTCGACCATAGAGACGGAGATCTTCTACCAGGCCACCGGGCTTGGAGATTTGCCTGTCGCAGCTGTTCTTTCGCTGATCCAGCTTATCTGCACCCTGGTGCTGACGAGCATCTACGCGCGTTTGTCCGCGAAGACCGCGCGCCCGTTGAAACAACGTGCTGAAAACCGCCCACTTGTCAGGCTGCCTGCCCCTGTCTCAATTCGAGGGTTTGTGCACCGTCTCGTGATCGGCACGATCCTTCTGCTGACGACGCTCCCCCTTGCAGCTTTGGCCGCCCGCTCAATCGTGAACCTGTCACCTGAACGAACCCGCACGGGCACACTTGAACGTGGCCTGACGCCCGTCTTCTATGAAACTCTCCTGGAATCCGGCGCAACAGCAGGCGCAGGCCGCGCCGCTGCCGTTTCCCTGGGCTATGCAGGCACAACAGTAGGCCTGGCGCTCCTGTTTGGCCTGCCGACTGCCTGGGTATTGGCCCGCAAAAAAACGTCTATCTATGCACGCTGGATCGACCCGCTCCTGATGCTTCCTTTAGGCACATCCGCCGTGACACTCGGTCTTGGCTTTATCGTGACTCTCAACCGCCCGCCATTGGACCTGCGGACATCCCCGTTCCTGGTGCCGCTGGCCCACACTCTCGTCGCTTTTCCGTTTGTCGTGCGAAGCATGTCCCCAGCCCTGGCGAGCATCCAGCCGCGACTTCGCCAGGCAGCGGCCTTATTGGGTGCATCGCCATGGCAGGTGGTCCGAATGGTGGACCTCCCGCTGGTTGGGCGGGCAGCTGCCGTTGCAGCCGCGTTTGCGTTTTCGATCTCTCTGGGGGAATTTGGGGCAACAGCGCTTGTCACTAGACCGGAATACCAGACCATCCCGACAGTCATATATCGCCTACTGGGCCGCCCCGGTGCCCTCAATTACGGGCAGGCCCTGGCGCTCAGCACGATCCTTATGCTGTTAACCTTAATCGCGATGCTCGTAATCGAGCGGTTCCGGGTAGAAGGGGGGGAGTTTTGATCGTGCCGGGTAGCGGGCGCCGGTCACTATAAAGACCCCTCATACGCCTTCAACCACTCTTCCGCAAGGTCTATGATTTCGCGCCCCTTAAAGCGCACGGAAGCAGTTGTCAACTGTCCCTTATTGAGGAAACCGGAAATTTCGGCTAGCTGGTGGTTTGCTAGAAAGCGCATCTCGTTCCAGGCATGCGGATCGTCCAGGATAAATGCGGCCAGGGCTGCCGCCATCTCATATCCACCTTCTTCGATCAGGCAGCGCGTTTCTGAAAGCAGCGCCATAGTCCGCAGATCGTCGCTCATCGCCCCTTCCAGTCCCTTCAAACAAGTATAAATATTTTTCCGGGCGGATTCCAGTTCTCCCAGGTGCGCCTGCGCCAGAGCCAATTTAACATAAGCCTGCATGATGCTCCAATCGTGGTTTTCCTGCAAGATTAGATCGAAAAAAACCTGGAAATGCTCCAACGCGTCCTTATATCTGCCTTCACAAATGGAGATGTCACCCAGCGCACGTTCGTAATATGCCAGTCCGAGCAGAGTCTGGACGCGTTTAAAGTTGATCCTGGCTTCTTCATACATCTCTTTTGCATCCTCAAGCTCACCGAACACACGGTAAACCTCTCCCAGTTCGTACATGTCCCAGTAAACGTCCGTCTGGCGACCGTGCAGGTTGTTGTATGCAAGGCTTTTCTGGCGAGATTCAATCGCCTGCGATTTTTCGCCGTATCGCATTAACCACAGGCTTTCCCAGGAAAGACTCTGCCCTACCATCTGCCGGTTGCCCAGGTCCGAGAAGATCCGGCGCATTTCCCTGTATTCCGAAAACCCTTTTTGCAGATGACCATGCAAGAAATATTGGTGCGCCAGAGACCAGTGGATGATGCCAACGCCGAAATAATCATTCATCTTCCTGTAATTCTTCTGAACCTGCATGTACAATCCGGCTATTTCATCTATCGGGCGATTTTTTGCACTCGCATTGCTGGCAAGAAACTGGCCGATGATGATCTGCTCATATGAGGTGCCCAGCTTTTTAAAAATCTCAAGCGCTTCGATAATTTCACTTTCCGACTGTTCGTACATGATGCCGGACCATAAATCGGTCAATAATATGAGGGCTGTTCCGTAAAACCATGGATTTTCCTGGTCTTTCAAACGCTGCACTGCTTCAACCATCTGCGACTTAACGCCAGGATCATGGTTGCGCGCAAGATAAGCGTTGCACAGGACGACGAACCAGAAGTTCAATTTCTCTGAAAGTTTTTCCTCTTTGACCAATTGCCAGAGTGTATTTAATCGCTCTACTGGATTGCTTTCTATGACTCCCCAATATTCTTCGAAATAATTTTCAATAGTGCTGATGACTGTAAATGTAAACATATCGTCCCGGTTCGCACTCGGATCGATCGCGAGCCGCGCCCTCCGGAACCAGCCAATCAGTTCTTCCCCTCTCCAGCGCATCAATCCGAAGTGGAACAACCCTTCCGCCATTTTCTCAATAATCGTTGACCAGCTTTCTGTATCCACCAGCCAGTTCCAAGCCACCCTGATGTTGTTATTCAACTCACGGTCCATTTCCACCATCGCTTCCGGCTGCCCGGAAGTCCGCATCTGCCGGGTAAGTTCAGCGACCCAATTCGCGAAATAATCAGCATGCCTTTCTTGAGCTTTGCGCCAGGCCTTTTCATCAGTTTTCAAACGCTCCAGTGCGAAATGCTGTAGCAGCGGATGGAGTTGGAACTGTCCATCGTGCCCCTGCTGCAGCCAGGATTTATTCGCGAGAGACAAAAGGGTTCTGAGCGAAGCCTTACTGACGCTTCTTCCGGCCTCCGTCGAAAACGAACCGACAAACACGCTCAAATTCAAAAAAGCCTCTTTCTCTATTTCATTAAGCAGCTTCCACGAATAATCAAACACTGCCCTGATTGAGCGCTGGCGTTCAGGTACGTTGGACTGGCTCGTTTCGAGGAAGTCCATATTCTGGCGAATTTCAGCAGCAATTTCGCCTGGCGGCAGCAGTTCGAGCCATGAAGCCGCCAGTTCGATCCCCAGCGGCAGCCCGTGAACCAGTTTGCAGATCTCGGCAACGGCAGCGGCGTTAGAACTATCCAGGCGGAAGCCGGGATGCACACGCTGCGCCCTGTCAATAAACAGGCGAACCGCGCTGAACGGCAGGGACTGGGTCTCCGGATCAGACCAAGCTGCCGCTTCTTCCGGTTCAGGCAGCCGCATGCCGCTGACCAGAAACAACTGTTCGCCCGGGATATTCAACCGGACGCGCGTCGTGGCCATCAATTTGACCTGCTCAGCTTCGGTAAGCAAATCCATGAGAATGGTCGTCACCTCCGCTTCGATGAGATGTTCAATATTATCCAGGACCAAAAGCAGGTTTTTATTGCGCAGATAGTCCAGCAGCTGGCGAGACGGCTGGTCGTCTTCTCGCCGGAGGGAGAAGTTCAGCGCTTTGGCAATGGCCGGCAGGATCTCCTCATTAGATTTGACCGGCGCGAACGGCACGAACCAGATCCCGTCGCGAAAACGATCGGCCATCTCGCTTGCCGATTCGATAGACAGCCGCGTCTTGCCGGTTCCGCCCGGACCGAATAGGGTTACCAGCCGGTTATCCCGCCGCAGCACCAGTTCTTTAACCTGTTCGAGTTCCGGCCTGCGGCCGATAAAGGGGGTCGTGAGCGTCGGGAGGTGGATTTTTGCATCCGGTTCATCTTCGTTTTGCTCAATAGGCGACGACCTGGGGGCAAACCCGAATCGATCGTGCACGATCCGCTCGTAAAGCGCCTTTGTTTCGGCTTGCGGTTCGACGCCCAACTCTTCTTCCAGCTCGGTTTTGCAAATTTCGTATTGGCGGACGGCGCTGCTGCGCTCCCCCATCCCTGCATAGATCCGCATCAAGGCGCGATGCGCAGCCTCATTAAGATCGTCAAGTGCAAGCCACGCCTGCCCGGCTTTTAATGCTTCATCCCAATCGCCAGAGAGTTCGTAAATGCCGGAAAGACGCTCTAAAACGGCGGCATATTCCCGCCGGAAATATTCCGTCTGCCTGCGCTGCCAGTCCTCATATGGCTCGGTATCCTGAACAAAGAACCCGGATAAGAAATCCCCCCGGTACAGCCCGACCAAAGTTTTCAACAACGGGACAGGATTATCAGCCATGCGACTCTCAGCGAGTGCTTCTTCGAAGGCCTGAATATCCAGCTTGAGGTCTGCGTGGAAATTCAACCCGGCTGTGCGGCGATCGGTGATCAGCCAACCTTTCCCAAGGTTGTTGTTAATTTCGTAGAGTTCGCGGCGGAGATAGGAAAAAGCGCTGTTGCGATCGTAATCCGGCCAAAAGAATGCTGCCAGGTGTTCGCGCGGATGCTGCCTGCCGGTCACGGCCAGGTAGGCCAGGATCGCAATGGCTTTGCGGCGTTCTGTAATGAATTCGATGCCGTCGACGGTGATTCTGGGGGTTCCAAGGAGAAAAATTTCTAAGTCGGCCACGGGTTGATTATATGTTGAAAACCTAGACATGGCAGTCAGACATGGCAATTCTTAAAGACATTCCAAGTCTGACCGAAACGCATTCCGAAACGGTAACCGAAACGGTAGCGAAACGCGAAACGCTACGGATAAGAAACGCGCATTTCCTAGACTGGAACTACCACACGAAAGGAGCGCATAATGAATACCAACCTCGATCTGACCACCATTTCGCATTTCGGTACCGTAGCAGACAGCAGGATGGCAGCCCGCAAAACTGCCGCCGACCACTTCAATAAGGCCCTGAGCGAAGGCCGGCGAAACCGATTCTGGAACCGTATATCAGGGCGGCCCGGCCGCCTTAAATTGTTGAACAAGACACTGCCGCCCTGCCGGGGACGCAGAAACAGCGGTATCCTTTTTGTACCGATCAGCCGGATCGTCGGCAGCGAAGGCCGCAGCGAGGATTTCGACGCAGAATTCCACCCGCTTAAGACGCACAACCAGGACCGCTGGATCAGCATCGCCGTCGCGCGCCGCATGGGTATCGCTTTACCGCCCGTCGAGCTGGTGCAGGATGAAGAATACTATTATGTTCGCGACGGCCACCACAGAATCTCGGTTGCGCGAGCGATGGGGCAGGTGGAAATTGAGGCCAGGATAGTCAATTAAGTGCTGGGGGTTGGGTGCTGAACGCAGAGAGATTCCGGCTTGCTTTACCCCGCCCTCTGCACCCTGCACTATTCTCAGACGTGTTTATTGATTCTTTTTTAATGCTTCCTCCAACACAACCCGGGCATCCTTGCGCATCTCGTGCCAGGTCTGGTGGTGGGCGATCACCTCGCCAGCGAGTTCGACCGCACGTTCGTACTCGCCTTTATACAGGGTCAGTTCGGCCAGTGCGAGCATTCGGAAGAGCTTCAGCTCGACGTGGCCGTACACTTTCAGCATCTCATTCATATTATCCAGATGTGTCTCGGCCTCGTCAAAACGCCCAAGTCGCACGAGGGCGCGGCCAAGGTAGCCGTGGGCGAGCGAATGCCCCCATGGGTGTTTTTCTGCGTATTGGAGAAATTGGTGGAAATGCTTCTCGGCTGCCGAGTAATCGTTCTCACTCAGTGCAATTGCACCCAGCCCACGGTGATAAAATCCATGCCCTAATTCAATATTAGTGGACTCGAAAATGCTTTTCGCTTTCACAAAATACCGCCTGGCTTCCGAGTGATTCCCAGCGAGGCGGTGAAGTTCACCTGTTTCCCAATCGTTCCATCCGTTTTGGATTTCATCAAACCATTTTCTCTCAATCGCTCTGGCCTCCTCACGAAAAGCGAAGGCAAGCTCAAGAGAACCATACCGCGATTGGTACAGGCTGTCGTAAATCAAGAAGGTTTGAACCGGGTGCAAGGCGCCCATTTTCCGGTAATACCGGCGAAGAGCTTCCGTTAATTGGAAAGCCCGATCAAATTCCCCCTGAGAACGAAGAATCGTTGCTTTGGACGCCATGAGGTCCAGGCGCAGCACATCCGAATCGACTTTTTTGATGTGGTCTTCAACCCTGTCCAGGTATTCAAGTGCTGCATTCGGATTTTGCATGTAATAAGCTTCATAATGTGCAAGCACAAGTAAGGCCCGGGCCTGTTCGAATGGTCCACCCTTCGATTCAAAAATTTCAAGCGCTTTTTGAGCCCAGTTGCTGCCTTCGAGGCCTCCCTGTTCAGTCATCAACGCGCCAAGGTACTGCATGGCTTCCGCGTACCACCAGTCTCCGAAGCTTTCACGGAACCGCCCGAGGTTTTCGATCAGCACCTTGAAGCTGACATGCGACTCCCACATGTTGTAAGAAACGACCAGGAGAATGTACCAGCAACCCAGAGCATTTTCAAGTTTTTTCGCATGGACGAGCTCCCAGAGCCTCAAGACCCGGTCCCGGACCCCTTTTTCCCACTGCGCAAATGTATAGCCGCCCCACCCGGCAACAACGCTGAGAACGAGTCTATCCGGGTCCGGGTTGTCAACATCCGGTTCCGGGCCGGGAATCGGCGTTTCACACAGCTCGATCAGGCCGTCGACGTACTCCCGCATAGTCGCGAACACGTAAAGGGCCGGAAGCATTTTCTCAGAAAGTACGCTGTAGTTTCCTGCAGTTACCAGGCCTCGGAATGACTCACGGATATTGTCAAACTCCGCTTCAATTGCATCAAGCGCCTGTTTTTGTGATGGGCTGCGCAGCACATCGAATTTACGTTCCAGGAAACGACCATAATAGTCATTCCTGCGATTCAGTACGCCAGCCTCCTGGTCCGGTTCAGCAGCAAGCTGTTCGCGCAGATAACGCTGCAGCAGCGGGTGGATCGCAAAATACCCTTCCTGGCTGTGCTGCAGCCAGGATTTATTGGACAATGCCAGCAGCGTGCGCAATGAGCCGCCGCTGACGAATTGCGCAGCCTCGCGGGAAAATAGGCCGTTGAACGCACCCAGGCGGAGGGCTGAGACCCTCTCAGCATCTTTCAACAACTTCCAGGACGATTCGAATACTGCGCGAACGCTTCGCTGTCGCTCCGGCAGGTCTTGAAAATCCACAGCAAGAAAATCCATGCTTTTCCGGATTTCCTCCACTACCTCGTGCGGTGACAACAGTTCGAGCCAGGCAGCCGAAAGCTCAATCCCCAGCGGGGACCCATCAACGGACAGGCAGATTTTGATGACATCAACCGCATTGTCATCTGTCAGCACGAAGGCCGGATTGACGAGGATTGCGCGGTCGACAAAAAGCTGGATCGCGCTGTAAGCGGCTGCCAGGTCGCGGGGGCTGTCACATTCCAGGGCTTCCGCATGGGTCGGTGTGGACAGTCCTTGTACCAGGTACAGGCGCTCGCCCTGGATGTTCAGCCGCGCTCGGGACGTAACAAGGAGGATTACTCTGGGCGCATTTCGCAAGATTTCTGCGACCAGCTCTGCGCCGTTCGTGTCCACCAGCTGTTCGAAATTATCCAGGATAAGGAGCAGCTCTTTACCGGTGAGGAAGTTCAACAACTGCTGCAGGGAGGTTTCATCCGCTGAACGATATGAAATCGAAAGGGTTTTCAGGATCGCAGTGACCAGACCATCTACCGTAGTGACGGTAGAAAGCGGCACAAAATAGATCCCATCGGGGAAACGGTCGGCCTGGTTTTGAGCTGCCTGGATGCTCAAACGGGTCTTGCCGGTCCCACCCGGTCCGAACAAAGTGATCAACCGAACATCAGGAGAATGAAACAACTTATCAATTGCTTCGATTTCAATCTGCCGGCCAAAGAATGCAGTGGGAACAGCGGGAAGACGAATCTCCATCCGGCGCTCTTCTATTTCCGGGTCCGGAGCGGATAAAACCGACTTTCGAAGAGGTGTTCTGACATCTCCACGGGCGATCTCGGTGAAAAGGGATTGAGTCTGCGGCTCAGGCTCGACGCCAAGTTCTTCTTTCAGCATCTGCTTAAACTGCTCAAAAATCCGCAGGGCTTCAGACCGCGCGCCGTTTTCCGCATGGATATCCATCAAGAGCCTGACAGACTTCTCCCGTAAAGGGTCGAGGGTTATAAGCTTGCGGCCGAATTCGGCCGCCGCCTGCAGGTTTCTGGCATCCAGGTTTCGTCCGATTAAGGTCTCCAGGCCAACCAGTGCCTTTTCGCGATAATGCTGCCGGCGTTCCTGCAACCAGCTTTCAAAATAGGCATTATCCGGAAGGATTAAATCCTGTGCGAAATCACCGTGATAGGCAATAGCGGCCTGCCGAAGGCCATCGTCCTTATTCTCCCGAATAGCTTTTGTCAGCATGGTTGTGTCAAGCCGGATGTCAGAATCGGGATTGAGGCGCAGGCTGTCACGACCGGTTTCAAAAAGCGGGACGGCGTCTCCCGACTTCGATAGAACCACCGGGAAAAGTTTACGCAGTGAATAAAGCGCCTGACGCAGGTTTTTGCGGGCGGATTCGGGCGGCAAACCCGGGAAAAGACGTTCCGCCAGTACTTCACGCGTATGTAAGATTCCGGCACCTGTCTCGACAAGGTAAATCAACAGCGCCAGCGAGCTCCGCGTCGGAAACCGGTCAAGGATATCTTCTCCATACCGGACGCCGACCTGCCCGAGCATATTGATTTCCAGGGGAAACATCGAATCTATTGTAGCAAGTTCTTTCGTGGAATCAACCGAGCACCTTTCAACAGGACCGCAATCACCTCAGGTTGAAATTCATTATTGGACGATTCATTGACGATTCGAACCCGCATTTTGACGCTCGCGCGATGATCTTTTGACCGCGCCTCGCGATGCTGTGACCAACACAGCAAAGCGAGGTGCAGCATGTCCCGAAAAATCATCGTCTCCCTGATCCTCCTGATCACCTTAACGTCACTTTTTCCGACAAAAACGGCAGTTGCTGGCAGACAGTCTTCCCGGCAGAAAACAGAGAGGTTTGCAGGATCGAAATTTAACCTGGCAAACTGGCTGATCGAAGATGAAACCAGCGTCTGGTCTGACGAAGAACTCGAGGTTCTAACAGAGATCCTGATCCGGACGATCGGCGCCCTGGACCAGGCCGGCCTGGATGGGACAGCACTGCTGGAAGGCTACCGCTTCCGCCGCTGGGACGGTGAATTTGCGAAAGACAAGCAAGGGAAAATTGCCGTCGTCAACCACACCAACATGGAAATCGTGCTCTCGGACACGATCCTGGCTCCTGAGAACTACTTTTTCATCTACCACGAATTAGGACATGTAGTGAACCGCCGGACAGGCGATGCGTTATCTTCGAACTTCCACGCGCTGACTGAAGCGATCGAGGGGGTCGTGGTACTGCACGACTGGACAACGGCAGAAGGCTTTTGGATTAGAGGGCAGTCACATGTGAAGCGCAGCGAAGCGATCGCCGATGCCTTCGCCCTCTGGGTGCTGGTCGGTTATGCCAGATTGAATCCGCCAGTGTTCCACGACACGCCGGAATCCGCACGACCGGAGGCGATTATCAGCGTGTTCGAGCAGGCCGTGGAGCTGACATTCGGGAATTGACCGGGATCAATGCGGCGCTACCCGGCACTCTTGCGTCATCTCCAGCCCTGTCCGGATTGGTCAGGGCTGGTTATCGAGACTGCTTCGACCGACATGCGGCCGGCTCCACCAATGACGGCGGATACGGGGAGGTTGCAGGCCTGGGCTGCGTGAACGAAGCAGCGTTATCTTACAACGGGTCCGGGTTCGGTATTGCGGAGTGCCAAACAGACTCACACCACACATGATGGCCCGGTCCGGTGCATCCTGGTTCGCTGAAGCCCGTTTACACCACGGCTACAACGAAACAAACCGTCCTTCTGCATCCCGTTTAAGCAGAGTCACAAACACAACTGCATCCAGGTTCAGCGGCCCGTAAACGTGAGGAAACAGGTCCTTGGATAAAGTATCTGCAGGGGCAGGCGGTTCCCACCGCAACGGCGAGACCAGCTTATCCGTATCAATCCAGAGGACGACCGGGAATTCAACATCCCGGTAGAAAGCGTTCGCGACGGGCAGGAGCTGCTCGTCCGTGGAACAATGGATAAAGCCTTCAGATTCTAACGACGGCGGACGGTATTCCCCAAAATTCTGCGCAGCGTGCCATTCTTCTTGCGTGGTAAGATGAAGGATTTTCATAGAGTAGGTCTTCTCCGGTATAGAAAAAGAAGTATCCAGGGATCGAAACACCTGAATACTTCTCTGATGCAACAGTCGTTAAGCAGCTACCGGGGACATCATGGAAGGAAATTGAAAACTTCCCATTCGCCGGGAGCGGTTTCTTCCTGCGAGGAAGAAATCCCGACGACGTGGAACCACGTGTTGCCCGGTTTAAGAGGGACCAGTTCGCCGTTCAAATCGAAGAACTGGACCGGCAGCTGTGGGCCCTGCGATTTCCACAGGAGTTCGTACACCTGGCCGTCGCGGAACAGCAGGGCTCGCTGACCCGCAAGGTTGTTCGCAAGGTTGAAATCGTGCAGGGTTGGCGTAATCTCAATCGTTTCCACAAAAAGGACGATGACATTTGCAGCCGTCAACTGCTCATCGGTGAGGGCATCAACCAGCGGAATGATGGTGACAACGCCGTTCGCGTCCACCTCCTCGATGAAGCGCAGGTACAGGTTGCTCTCGGCATCGAACTGCCATTCGCTGATCGTACTGAGAGAATATTTCACTGTCACTTTTGAGCCCGCCTCCCCACCTTCTGGAGCAGTCGGATTGAAATAAGTACCGTCCAGGAGCGGGCGCACCGGCGTGATCCCAACGGTCTCATCTGCATATTTGGTCACTTCCTCTGGAACGGCAAAGACACTATTGACATCGCCGTTACCGGTGCGGCAGATCGCAGGACAGGTACTCGGGCTTTCCGTAATCGCCCTGTCGCCGAGTGCATTGAGCACCCGATTGTAGACTCGCGCGTCGGCGCTTGCAAAGGCAAACACCGTGTTATACAGATTGCCCAGTTGCGCGTCGATGAGACGCGCAGAACGTACCGGCCCGACCTCAGGCGCATTCTGCCCGTAAAAAATCGCACTGTAACGAGTAGCGCCGGCGCCGATGAAGTATTCGAATACGATATCGGCCCAGGTCAGACCGGTGTGTGGGCGCAGACCGCGCGGGAAGTTCGACACTTTGACCATGACCGGATTGCGTTCAAGCAGACTGACGTCATCAACGACCATACCGGTCAAAGGGTTGACGTTCTCCGGGAAATCTGTGGGCCCGCTGACGAGCGGGGTGGGGGTGACCGTCGGCGTCGGGGATTCTTCGGGCAGTTCAGTTGGTGTAGCGGTAGGTTCCTCGGTCGGGACTTCTGTCGGAGGAACCGCAGTATTTGTCGGTTCAAGCGGAGCTTCCGTCGGTGTTTCGGTCCGGCAGCCAACGCTGAATAAGGCCGCCGCCAGAATGACGCCGGCCAGAAGAAAGAATCTCACATATCGCATATTTTTCTCCATATAAAATGGCTGCCGACCTGCCTAATTGATGGCAGAAGCGGCATATTTGTCTATTAGACGATAATCGAATAATGCCGGTTCCTTTTATGTAAAGGCAAGACATCCATCCACTCGAAAATGGATCTTCGGCAGGTTGCCTCCGAAATCGTGATCCACGAATCTATCATAAATGCGCGGCTGGAGCAATGGCTGGATAGCACGATCTTTTAGAAGAGTTTTGAATGGCTCAGTCGGTCACCAGGGTACGGATCCGGTTTCCATCCACCGTTCCGATGCTGCGGAAAATCTCCTGTCCGGAGTCATCGAGCAGAATAAACGTGGGTGTTGATCGAGCTGAGAAGAGCCCGCTCAACTCGCGTCCAGCAGGCGTGTAGATGTCTATGCGCAAAACAGTCAGTTGACCTTCCAGGTCCTTTTCCAGCCCACTCACGATCGGCTCTGCGAGTACGCAGCCCATTCAATTCGGCGATTTGAACTCCAGCAGGGTTGGGGTGCCCTCCTCGATTTTTGATAACACATCCGCTGCCTCAACGCCGCTCGCCTCCACGGGTCGCAAACTCATGAAAACGGCTGTAATCAATGATGTGACGACCAACAGGCGAAAAATGTTTTCCCTGATAATCCCGCGTCGTAAGAAAAACCATATGGCCAACGCTTCTAGAAATATCGCAACGATTAAGAACGAATTGTAATTGATGAATTCAGCCATTCCCACAGATCGACCTGCCTCAACTGCGTTCAGTACCCGTTCGGACCGTAGAAAACGCCCGCAAATTCAGCTACCTGTGCCTGTAAATAGTGTATTATCATTATAAACAACCTTCCGAAGCAGTCCCGATTCATCAAAAATTATAAACCCGCTTTTTCCTTTCAGGGAATTTAGGTGAAATATGCATTTAGCCTGCCGGTACAATCGTTTGATCAAACGCAGCATCGCTCCCTTTTTAATGGCCGCTACAATCATTACTGCCTGCACCGGCAACGCAACGCCAACCGTATCACCCGAACCGACATCCTCTCCGGGTAATAAGATTCCCATCGAGCAGACTAACGAACCCTCCCCTGCACCGGAGGCCACTTCGCTCCCTTCCGGCTTGATCCAGGTTCCAGTACCGGATTTCGCGCTAGAAACTGCCGGTTTCCTGGACCTGGCAGCCTACCCACCGCATGATTATTATCGGGCTGCCGTTGAAATCCTCGGTATGTCGCCAGACGAACTCGTCCCGGATCTTTCTTCCGCCCCTGCGCTGGTCGTGAATGCACGCCAAAACTTTTTCTACAATGCCGACCTCGGCGGAGAATACCGCACCGTCCCTGCGCGTCTCCGGCATATAAGCGACAGTGCAGCCTGGTGGACCGGCGTCACCACCAATATCACCGATGACGCTATCCTTACGGCTGCCGGGAGGTTCGAAGAGCTCGTACTACCTACCAACAGGCTGGTCTTCGGGAAAGAATGGTCGCCCGGGATCGACAACGACCCGCTGATCCATTTCCTGGTGCTGGAAGAAGAAAGCTGGGGCGGTTTCTTCGGCTATTTCTCTCGCGTCAACCAGTTCCCCACCGCCATCGAACCGTTTTCCAACCAGAAAGAAATGCTCGTTTTGAATGCCTCAGCATTCGCGCTCGATTCCGAGACTTTTCCAGGAAAGCTGGCCCACGAATACCAGCACCTGATCCAATGGAACCAGGACCAAAATGAAGACCTCTGGCTGAATGAGGCATTCAGCGAACTGGCATATTTCCTCAGCGGTTCTCCGACGATTCGCAGCGCGTTCGGCCCCACGAATGCCGAGCTGTTCGCGCTAAACACTGATATTCAGCTCACTGCCCGTCCCGAACGCAAGTTCGGCGAATTAGATATGTCCACCTTTATCCACTACGGCGCCGAACGGGCTTTTATCGTGTACCTCTTCGAGCAATTCGGCCCGAAATTCATACAGGACCTGGTCAAAAACCCAGAACCCGGCGTATTGAGCATCCGCCAGGAATTGAGCAAGCTTCCAGACACGCCGCAATTCGACGACGTCTTCGCGAATTTCACACTCGCCGGCCTGCTCAACCAGCGCGGCCTTGCCGGGGGGATCTGGGGATACAAGGAATATGTTCCGTTTCTGCCAGAACGCGATGTCATTTCAACGTTCAACGGCACGCCGATAGCGACAAAGCAGGTCCCGTACAGCGCCCGCTACTATGAAATCCATTCGGACAATACGGTAAATGTTTCGTTCACAGGTTCGACCCTGGCCCGGCTGACGCCTGTCGATCCGGCCAGCGGTATGTATGCCTGGTATTCCAACCGCGGCGATTCGTCTGCATTCACGCTGACGCGTGCATTCGACCTCTCCGGCTTGAATTCAGCTACCCTGAACTACAAGATCTGGTACGAGTTGGAAGAGTTTTACGATTTTGCCTATCTGGAGATTTCAACCGACGGCGGTGCACATTGGACTATACTAGAAACCGCGCACGGCACATCCAACGATCCAAATAACCAGGCTTATGGTTTCGCGTACACCGGCGCCGTGCTGGAATGGAAATCCGAATCGATCGACATCAGCGAATACGCCGGGCAGGAGATCCTGGTCCGGTTTGAAGTCATCACAGATTTCCATACGAACCGGGACGGCATCCAGCTGGATAATATTGAAATCCCGGAACTGGGCTATTTTGACGGGGCCGAAGATGACTTCGGCGGCTGGCAGGCGGAAGGTTTTATCCGTAGCAGTAATTTCGTTCCGGTCAACTGGATCGTGTGGTTGGTCGAAACCTCCCGTCCGACACGCGTCACGAGGATCGAGCTGGACGATCTGTCACACGCTACTTTTACCATCGAGGGCTTTGGGACCAGCTTTCCGTTTGCAGCAATCGTCGTCTCTCCCGCAGCCCCGGTGACGACAATGGATATTCCGTATGAGCTTGTATTCAAGCATCCATGATTCAGCCCATGATCCGGCTGATTTCCTCAAAACGCTGCCTTTGTTCCAATCGCTGGACGACGACAGTTTGAACGAGCTTGCCGCCTCTCTGCAGCGAAGGGAATTTGCCGCAGGCGTAACGCTGTTCCACCAGGACATGCCGGGCATGATGCTTTACCTGATCGATAAGGGCTTCGTCAGGATTTTCAGCCTGGGCCGCACCGGACAGGAACTCACCTTCGAAATTTTCGGACCGGGCGATATCTTCGGCGAATTGTCGATCCTGGATAATAAGCACCACTCTGCCTCGGCCATCACACTGTGCCCATCCGCTGTCTGGCTGGTCCACAAATCCGCCATCGATTCGCTACTTGACTCCCGACCCGGCGTGGCGAAAGAGATGATACGCATCCTGGTTAAACGGATCCGCTCCCGGGCGCTGTACACTGAGGCGATGACGTTCCAGGATGTGCAGGGGCGGGTGGCATTCTCACTTGTAAAACTTGCGGAACGATTCGGTAAACAGACCGACGAAGGTATTGCCATCGACCTGCCGCTTACCCAGGTCGACCTGGGCGCCATTATCGGAGTTACCCGTGAAAGCGTCAATAAAGCCCTGGCGAACCTGCGCTCTGCAAATCTTGTCCAGATGGATGGGACGAATATCATCATCCTGAATAATACAGGGCTCATCAAGATGATCCAGGACCGGGGACGCTAATATGCAGGCAACCTGGTTCGACAATCTGCAGAGTCAAACATCCGCAGACGAAGAACCCCCAGGCGTCTGGGCGGCGATCAAAGACCGGCTGAACCTTGTTGAAAAACGCCCGTTAGCAAACGCGAACGTGGTCAGCAGGGAACTGAAAGATCGCAACGAATCGTATTTCATCCTGAAGAACCAGGAGACCAAGACCTATCTCCGCCTATCTCGAGAGCAGTTCGATATCTGGCAGCAGATGAATGGGGCCAATACGGTCCAGGACTTGATCGTGGATCATTACATGTCGACTGGAAATTTTGCGCATACCATGGTCAACCGCCTCCTGGAAGACCTCAGCGCACAACATATGCTGACAGAAAAGCCGGTCTGGGCCTGGAGGGAACTGCGAGAGAATCTCAACAAACGGAGCCTATCATACAGGTTGAGTGCGCCGGCTCGCTTCCTGTTGACTCAAAAGCTAGCAATTAACAATATCGACGGCTTCATCTCAGCCCTCTACCGGTCTGTCGGCTGGATATTCTTTACACGCCCAATGCAGGTTCTGTACGTATTATTAAGCATTGCCGGCCTGTTTGCTTTTTCCGAAATTATCCGCAACCCTTCTTATCGTTTCTTCGGTGAAAACTACGCAAGGGGCATCGCATTGATCTGGGTCGCGATGATTTTCCCAGTTGTCATTCACGAGCTTGGGCACGCGCTGACCGTCAAGCACTACGGTCGCGAGGTCCCCAAGGGCGGTGTGATGCTGTATTTTGGCATGCCTGCGGCTTTTATAGACACCACGGATATCTGGATGGAGCCGCGCCGTGCCCGGCTTGCAGTCACCTGGAACGGGCCGTATACCGGGTTGATCCTGGGAGGAAGCCTTTCGTTGATTATGTTTTTCTTTCCGGATTTCTCTTTGAATTCCTTCCTTTTCAAGATGGTGGGGTTTGCCTATCTGACGGTGATTTTCAACGTTAACCCGCTCCTCAAATACGACGGATACTACATCCTCTCTGATGCTTTAGACATCAGCGCCCTGCGTGAACGGTCACTGGCTTTCCTGCGTAAGAACCTCCTTAACCGGGTCCTCGAGAGAAAACGACTGAAACGAGATGAATGGATCTTTGCCGTTTACGGGGTCCTGTCCATCCTCTGGACGGTTTACGCCATTCGCCTCGTTGCAATCCTGTGGAACGAACGTGTTCGCGGGGGGATGCAAGTCGTTTTCGGCAGCGGCTACTCGACAGTAGAACGAGTTTTTAGTCTCATCATGGCTGCGGGCGTCTTTTCTCTCGGTGCGCTCTTGTTCCTCGCCGTGTTCCGCTTACTCTCAAAGGTGATTCAAACGCACAACCAGTCCGGTGGACTGGCTAAACACGGCCGCCTGGCTTTGATTCTCGGTCTTTCCGCCTGTGGGGTTGGAATTGGTGCAGCTCGTTTGCTGCAGGACCGGACGATGTTGCTCGGTCTCCTGATTTCCGCCGGGGGAACGGCAATAATATGGCAATTTGCAGAGCCTTATCTGGGAGCCTACCGCGGCAGTGCTTTGCGCCTTCTCGCTGGAGGCCTCGCCGCAGCAGGAGCAGCCGAGGCGTTCCAATATTTTGCGCTGACCGAACCGCTGATCCCTTATCTGCGCTGGACAAGCATCGCTCTGCTGGCCTTAGCCGGTGTCTTGTTGGTCTGGCATCCAGCCCGCGCAATGAGACCGCTCATGCTTCTGCCAGGTTTCGCCGCAGGCATCGCTGCATTTTACATATTAAGATTCTCGGGGTTCTCTCTGGGCATCCAGATTGCCGGTGAAGTCATTGTGGTTCTCGGTCTGTGGAATACTATGAGTCTACGGGGGGGCGCGCGCAGCCCGGCAGTCCTTTTATTCAGTCTGGGCAGCCTGATATACGTCATTTCCTGGGAGTTCCGCCCGTCTTGGGGGTTTGCTCCGCCGGACGCAGTAACGCTCACTGCACTCAGCCTGATGGCCGCAGGCGCGCTGCACTGGGCATACGCTCAGCTTCCCCAGCTATCAGAAGACCAATCCAATGTTGCCGCTTTCCGAACAAAAGATGCCGTCGGTTCAGCCGTTGCAACGATCGTTCGCCGGGTGATCGCCCAGGTCTTCTTTGAGGCCGGTTGGCACGGCGTCCGGCAGTTCGGACGAGAGTTTTCAGCCGTCATGAAGGACAAAGGACTCAAGCTGGAGATCAACGGCAACAGGTTCCACGATGACGAATTCGCCGGTCGGACAGTTATTGAACTGACCGAACTCTACCAGGTGGCGTTCGACTCGCTTCACGGACTTCTCCGCAGGGACCTCGGTGCAGAAATGGGCAATCTAACTTTCAATTACGGCGTTGATCGCCTGCCCTGGCAAAACCGGGAAGCCATTTTCGAATTAATTCTCAGCCGGAGCCGTTGGAGTTCCGGCATTTCCGAACAACACCAGGCCGGGAAACAACGCCTGATCGGCTTCCTCAAGCGTGTGCCGCTTTTCGTTACCCTTGATGACGTGGACCTCGAAACGATCGCTCAGACGCTTGACACAGAACATTTTGCTGCTGGTGACGTTTTGATGCGTGAAGGTGATCCTGGAGATAAATTTTATATTATCGAACGCGGCCAGGTGACATTCTGGCAGATGAATGAATTCGGTGAATCCGTGCGCGTCTCGGCAAAAGGCGCGGGGCAGTTCTTCGGTGAAGTAGCGCTGGTGTCGCTTGCACCGCGGAATGCCACGGTTCGTGCCGAAACTCCACTGGCTGTTTTAACATTGACAAAATCAAAGTTTGACGAATTGGTCAGAGACTTGGTCCCGCGCAATGACCGGGATTTAGATATCGTAAGACGCAGCTGGCTTCTCCGCTCCATGCCGATCTTTGACGAGCTGGAAAGCCACGAGTTGGATTGGTTGGCGGCCAACATGTCACGCGAGACCATTGAAAAAGGAAAAGTATTGTTCCGCGAAGGGGATCCGGGTGACCGTTTCTATATCGTCGAATCGGGCGAACTCATTATTTCAACAAAAAAGGATGATGACAGCCTGGAGATATCGCGCTGCAAATCCGGGGAATACCTTGGGGAGATCGCACTGCTGCAGAACACACCCAGAACCGCCACGATCACGGCTGCGGAAGACTCCATGTTGTTAAGCCTGAACGGAGAAGATTTTCTCGACCTGGTTTCCGGATATTCTTCACTGGGGAAATCTGTTTCACAAACGAGTACCCGGCGGCTTTCATACCTGGAAAAATTATAGATCTGCGCTAATCATAGGAGAAGGAAATGAATTGCGTTCATTGCAATCGAACAGCCCATGCAGCCTGTCGTTTCTGCGGACGGGCGGTATGTGATAAGCATTTTAATGAGTCCCCAGTGATTGTTGCTTTATATAAAAGTGACGAAGGTCCCCAAAAAGCGATCGCCAGGCTGACTGTTCGGCGGCGTCGCCGGCCTGTGGAGTGATCTCGGCAGCCGAAGGCTGTACGGCCGGCTGCCGCTCTTTCTTGGGCCGCTCCGCCGCCGGACGGGC
>JBFGQG010000006.1:0-20612 GCA_041564295.1 Anaerolineales bacterium
CCGCGTGATTCGAGTTCCGCGATTGCATCATCAAGGTCATCCACCTCAATTGTGATGTGATGGACGCCGGGTCCACCGTTCCGCTTCAAAAATTTCGCCACCGGACTATCATCGCGAGTCGGCTCGAGCAGCTCCATCCGACTTGTTCCCACCTTGAAAGGCCGGTAGCGGATACCCATATCCTGTATAAGTTCTTCCGATTGAAATTCAGCCCCAAACCAGGTTTCAAAGAACGACTGGGCTTTTTCCAGGTCATGGACTGCCAGCGCGACTCGTTCAATACGTTTAATGAAGCTCATGATGTTTCTACCTCTTCCAACTCGCTCTCCGTCGGCTCGCCAGTGAATTTCTCCCGTGTCTCAAAAAGAATTTCTCTCAAAGTGTTGATGAAGACTTCATTCTCTTCGGTCGTGCCGACCGTGATCCGGACCGCATTCGGCAACCCGAACGCGCCGGTGGGACGGATGATTATCCCTCGCCGCAAGAGCGCTTCAGCCAGCGTTTGTGGAGGTACCGGTGGATCGAGCACCAGGACTGAATTCATATTGCTGTCGAGACAATGCAGCCCCATCACTCGTAATGCCTCGCATAAATAAATTCGGCCCTCAATGATGGCCTTTCGGTTGCGCGCGTGGAATTCATGATCGTCCATGCTCGCCATGGCCGCTGCCAGCACGATATCAGAAGTGTGGAAAGGCAGCTGCGCATGACGCACGTACTCCGCCAGGGCCACCGGTGCAGCCAGATACCCGATCCGCAGATTTGCCAGGCCTGCTGTTTTTGAAAAGCTCCGAACTGCGATCACGTTTTTTCCTGCCCGAATAAAATTCAGGCTGTTGGCATAATCAGGGCTTTCGACATAACGGTTATATGATTCATCAACAACTACCACGACATGCTCCGGAATGGCGTCCATAAATGCATCCGCTTCAGATTGCATGATTATCGTGCCTGTCGGGTTGTTGGGGGAACACAAAAACACGATACGTGTGTCTTCATCCACATATGACAGCATCTCATCAAGATCGTGGCAGAAAGCATCAGTCGGAGGCACCTCCCTGGCCTCACCGCCGAACATGGTTGTAAAGATATGGTAAAGGGGAAAGGTTGCAGAACACATCACCGTATTACCGCCATCAAACACGAAAGCCTGCACGATCATTCGCAGCACATCCGAACCGCCGTTTCCCGTAACGAAATTGTCCTCAGAAAAACCAGGAGCGAATCGGGCGGCGAGTTTTTGCCGGAGCTTTCGCTCCCCAATCCCCGGATACCTGTGGGTGTCATGCAAGGCCTCTTTTATCGCTTCCAGCGCCAGCGGAGACGGCCCCGTCGGGCTTTCATTAGAGGCCATTTTGATGACCTCATCCAGGCCATATTCCTCCTTTACTGCCTCAATTGACTTGCCGCCGATGTAGAGCGGGACTTTAAGCAGATTCGGGTTCAACCTGGGACCGGTCATTTTTCCTCTCCCTTTTCGATGATTGCTGCAAGCACTCGTTCCGGAGTCATCGGAAGTTCTGTCATGCGGATTCCTATGGCATCGTAGACGGCATTGGCCACGGCAGCTGCTGTCGGCGTGCCGCCCATTTCACCAACACCCTTCGCACCGAATGGACCACCGGGGTCATCGGTTTCGACAATGATCGTTTCAATATGCGGCATGTCTGCAGCAGTGAATAATCTGTAATGGTGAAAATCTGGGTTCAACACCTGCCCGTTTTCGACAATCAATTCTTCCGTGAGTGCATAACCCAATCCCATCTGTGCCCCGCCTTCAATCTGCCCTTCCACTGCCATCGGGTTGATTGCGCGGCCGACATCATTGGCACACGCGAGGCGCAGCACGCGGACCTGCCCGGTTTCCGTATCCACCTCAACTTCGGCCATCTGCGCCCCGAAACCATAAGCCGCCGAAATATTTCCCTTGTATGTATGCTTGTCCACCAGTTGGGTTGGGGGATCGTACCAACCCTCCCCAATCACGATTGTGCCCCCCTCACGGAAATGACGCTGTCGGACGACTTTTGCGATAGAGACCTCCTTCGCTTTCGAAGTCGTCCCTGGGATGGTCGAGCACACGACACCGTCCGCAGCGAAAAGCTGTTCAGCAGGAACGCCGAAAATTTCGGAGGCGGTTTCAAAAATCTGCTTCCTCGCCTCGGTTGCTGCGATGGCTGCAGCGTTGCCGGCAATGAATGTCGTCCGGCTGGCATGCACGCCGACGTCCCAGGGCTTTACGTCCGTATCCGAATTAACCACAGCAACGTCTTCCACCTTTACACCCAGCGTTTCGGCTACAATTTGAGCGAGAATGGTCTCCGATCCCTGGCCGATTTCCGTCGATCCGGTGATCAAGGTCACATGGCCGAAATCGTCCACCTTGACGGTTGCTCCACACCCGTCACTCCGGTAAATCCGCGCCCCACCGCCGACGTTCAACGTCGTTGCAAATCCGATGCCGCGCTTTATTTTTGGGGATCCGCTTCGACGTGCGATCGAGCTGCCTGATGCATTAAATGAATCTTGCGCGCCAGGATGTTCTTCCAGCAATGAACCCCGGTCCGGAACATCCTTCCCCGACCGGTCCGCCACGGCAGCAACCGCCTGCAGACACTCTTTCATCCCGCAGGAAGTAATCACGAGGCCCTGCGGGGTTGTCGTATTGGGTAAATTTGCGTTCAGCAGCCGAAACTCAACCGGGTCCATGGACAATGCTTCTGCAAGCCGGTCCATCATTGTCTCTACGAAAAACGTGGACTGTGGATTACCGTAACCACGCATGGCGCCAGTGATCAGGTTATTTGTATACACGCAGTCCGCTTCGAACCTGACGTGAGGTACCCGGTAGAGTGATGCCGTCGTCTCCATCATAACAAGCGGCGTCACAGAACCCCAGGAAACATATGCGCCAATATCCAGGACCGCGTGAACGTCGCGAAAGGTCAAACTCCCTTCCGATTTTGCTCCCGCGCGTGCTTTCACAACGACCGGTTGCCTCGTCGGACCGGCGATGAATTCCTCGCGGCGTGAAAAAGCTAACCGCACCGGTTTTCCGGATTTTTTCGCCATCAATGCAGCGATCGGTTCGTATGGGTAGATGTCCAATCCCCTGCCGAAAGCCCCCCCGATAGCCGTCTGGATGATACGGATCTTATTCCCAGGAATACCCAAAGCTTCAGATAAATCGCGCTGGAGCAGAAAAGGGATCTGGGTGGTGCTCCAGAGAGTCAATCGTTCATGGAGATCAAACTGAGCGACAACCACGCTCGTTTCCATGCATGCATGGGTGACGTAGGGGAGATTAAATTGCGCCTCGACGATCACTTTTGATTCTCGCTCACCTTCTGACAGGTCGCCGTGTGCGTAACTGTAGGTTTGGAATAAATTGCTTTTGCGCGAGGGGTGTATGAGCGGAGCGTTCTCACCGAGGGCTGTTTCAGGTGAAAAGACAGCCGGGAGGAGTCGGTATTCCACCTCGATCAGGGTGAGTGCTTCTTCAGCAGTATCCGGGTCGACTGCAACAACCCCTGCAATTTCATCGCGCATACTGCGAGCGATAGACTTAAAAGGAATATTGTCTTTCCCGTATCCGAATTTTGTCGGCGGGTTATCAGCTGCGGTCAGCACGGCCTTGACGCCAGACAGCCGTTCTGCGCGGGAAGTGTCCACTCGTATGACCTGCGCGTGCGGGTGAGCCGAATAAAGGATCTTGCCATGCAGCATGCCGGGCAACCGGACGTCGTGTCCATACACAGCACGCCCCATTACCTTATCTGGAGCATCGAGTTTTGGAATTCGCCGGCCGATCAAGGAAGTAGGATGATTCATGCTTTACACCTGGGCCAGGTCTGACTCGCGGTTGAGAGAGAGTACTGCTTCAACGATCTTCACATAGCCCGTGCAGCGGCATAAATTGCCTGAAAGACGGGCCCGCACTTCTGATTCAATCGGAGCAGGGTTATCTTTAAGTAAGGCCAGTGCGTTCATGACGATACCTGGCGTGCAGAAACCGCACTGGATCCCACCATATTCCACGAGCGCTTTCTGAAGTGCGTGCAGTTCACCATTAGAGGCGACTCCTTCCACGGTTATTATTTGGCTTCCGTCGTAGTCAGCGGCCAGCAGCAAACACGAATTCATTGCCAGGCCATCCACATGTATAGTGCACGCCCCACAGTTGCCGGTATCACAACCTCGATGGGTGCCCGTCAGGCCCAAATCATTTCGCAGCACATCCAGGAGGGATCGATGTGGTTCTATAAACAATTCTTGCAGATCCCCATTGACATTGAGCAGTACGCTTTTCTTCATGCTTACTCCACGAGGGAGGCAAGGCCTCGCGCGACGAGTGTTTCCACCATCCGCTTTCGATACCATGCGGACCCCTTCGCATCGTCGATCGGTTTGGACGCTTCTGCGGCCAGTTTTGCCGCCCTTGCGATCTTATCCGGCTCAATGCTGCCGGCTAGGATGCCTTCAGCTTCATGGGCGCGAATTGGAGTGGGCGCCACAGCCCCCAACACGACCCGCGCCGTCAGGCATTGATTTCCTTCCAATACAAGGCGAATCGCAACGCAAACAACCGAAATATCCATAAACGCACGCGGGATATGTTTGATGAACACTGCTTTTCCAGATGGTTTTGGGACGGAAATCATTTGCAGGATTTCACCTGCCTTCAGGTCTGTCAGCCCGGGACCGATGAAAAAATTTTCCAGGGGCACAATTCTGCTTCCCTCCCTGCTCACCAGGTGCAGCGATGCATCCAGCGCAAGGAGCGGCGCAGCCTGGTCCGCAGATGGGGAACCGTTGCAGAGATTCCCACCGATCGTTGCGAATGCCCGAATTTGCTCCGACGCCATCCGGCTGGCGGCGTCTGAAAGGCACCTGTAGTGTCTGAGTACGATTTCGGAACGGTGAATTTCCCGCAATGTAGTAAGTGCGCCGATTTCAAGGCCACTATCTTCCGAATAACGGATACCCCTGAGCTCTTCCAAGCGCTTGATATTGACCAGCAAATCAGGCGACTGCAGTCCATTGCGCAACTGCAGTATTAAATCTGTCCCTCCGGCAATCACTTTTGCAGTGCCGTTATTACGTCCAAGTAATTCAAGAGCTTCCGATAACGTTGTAGGCGTGATGTGGTCGAATGAATGCATTTGAATTACCCGCTAAAGACCTGCTCCTTCTTCCCGAAATCGAAACCGGCTTTGAAAGCCTGTAAATTTAAAGCGTGATCTCGTTTCGCAGTCCGATCGACCGTTTCCCTCAATAGATCATACGAAAACGGACTCACATCAAATGAAGCAGAAAATCCTGCTAGGACAACATTCGCGATCGCCGGCACACCCAGTTCGAAAGCGATCTTACCTGCGTCGATGCACTCGATCTGGAAATCCATCCGCTCGACCTCGCTTGAGACCTCAGATCGCAGCCCATTTTCTGCATTTGCGAATACAGTCCCACCGCGCCGGAGCTGCGGCAGATTTCGGACCGCCTCATCAGCTTCCGTTGCGAACAATATATCGGCTGTCCCAACTTGAATAAGCGGCGCCTGGTTTCCGCCGATTTTCAAATGTGAAATCACGGATCCCCCGCGCTGGCTCATCCCATGTGTTTCGGAGACCATTACATGCCTGTCCAACGCTATCGCTGCCTGTGCGAGTAAGCGGGTCAGGAAAATTACGCCCTGGCCGCCTGTGCCGCATATAATAATTTTGAGGTTCATTACACTTCTATTTTTTCCTTACTCATTATGTCTGTCCGTAAGTCGGATAATTCAGGGACGATAAAACCCTTGTAGCAGGCGTCGATGCACTGGCCGCAATCAACGCAGACTGCATGATTCACGTCCACACGGCTGCGATCGGATGACAGCACTAACGCCGGGCACTCAAAAGCCTCAAGACAATAACGACACCCATCACACTCCTCTGTAATGATGACGGGAAGCGGATTTTCACGCAGGGGTTCCGGGTCATAGAGCACACAAGGCCTGTTCGCAATTACGACTGCCACACCCCCCTCGTCTGATTGGGAATGTTCGTAAGCTTTCTTGAGCACTTCGCTGAAGGTTTTGTTTTCGTAAGGATCAGTCTCCACAACAAATTTTGCGCCGCACGCACGCGCTAATTCGGCCAGAGAAACCCGATGAGCAGCATCGCTGCCATCGGCGAGCATATCATTTGCGGCTGTGGGCTGGAATCCCGTCATGGCTGTTGTGTGGTTGTCGAGTATGACCAGGACAAAACGCGCCCCGGTATGTACGGCGTTGATCAAGGGTGGGATACCGGAATGGAGAAATGTCGAATCACCAATCGTGGCGATCACAGGTTGTTTGTTTCCTAAAACGCGGTTGGTTTGAAAAAAGCCGTGCGCCATGGAGATCGAGGCTCCCATATCCACAAGCGTATCGACTGCTCTCAGATTCGTCCCCAGCGTATAACAGCCGATATCGCCCGGATAGATCGCCTGTGGACCAAACGTCCGTTTCATAGCGAAAAATGCAGAGCGATGGCCGCAGCCGGGACATAACCGCGGCTTACGCGCCGGCAAGGGCAGTGCCTTTACAAACGCTGTCAGTTCCTCGTCTTCAGGCGATTCAGGTACAGACAAACCAGCCTGGGTAAAAACGCGCGAAAGAACGCTGAATACGATCTCCGGTGTCAATTCACCGGCTGATGGCACGGTCCCGTCCAATTTGCCTTTTACTTTATTCCGGTCCGAGATTTGCAGTTCGATACAGGCATCCGGTTCTTCAATCACAACAGCCATTTCAACGCGATCCAGGAATTCTCTAACCAACCTGGCCGGCAGAGGAAAAGGTGTCCCTAATTTCAATACCGGCACATTCACATTCATTTGATCCAGGGCCTGTACCGCAGTTAAGGCTGCCACACCAGACGCAATGATGCCCACCTTGTCTGAGCTGTCTGGATGAAGAACGCTATTCATAGAAGATGTAGTGAATTCCAGGGCCAGCTCGATAAGTTTGGCGTTTAATTCTTTGTGCAGCAGGTGACGATATTTCGGAGTTGCCGACCAACGAGCAGGGTCTTTCTTGAAACGGACGCGTTGGGTCTGGGAAGCGCCTTTCATTTTCCTTTCAAGTGCCATGCTCTGCAGCGCATGGCATAAACGGGTGGTGGGGCGGAGCATGATTGGAAGACCGTATTTTTCGGATAACAAAAAACCTTCTGCAACCATTTGATAAGCTTCCAGCGGCGTGGATGGATCTAACACGGGCACTTTAGCAGCCAGCGCAATCAAGCGCGAATCCTGCTCGGTTTGCGAAGAATACGGCCCAGGGTCATCCGCAGAGATGAGCAGAAACCCCCCTTTTACACCTGTGTACGCAGCGCTGAAAAGCGGGTCTGCAGCCACATTCAAGCCGACCTGCTTCATGGAAACCGCCGCACGCACACCAGTCCAGGCCGCTGCTAGCGCTACTTCGAAAGCTACTTTCTCATTTGTCGACCATTCGGTGTAAACCTGACGATCGAGCCAGACCTTGTATTTGTTGACGCTGGCGAGGATTTCGGAACTGGGCGTGCCGGGGTAACCGGTCACGATCCGGCTTTCTTGTTCTACAAGAGCCAGACCAATCGCTTCGTTTCCCAGGACCAGATCCACGTTTCTCTCCATTAATCGTCAAAAATAAAAACAGGTTCCTGGTAAAGGCGGATCTTATTCCCATGCAACCGGTGTCGGATTTGCTGTGCGAGCCACTGATTTTTGGCTTCAAGCGATTCCTCGCTGCGAAGCAATTCAAGAGGTGCGCAAAGACCCAGTGCCCTGCCAGTGATCAAGTGCCGGGTAATACCCATTGGGACCTTATTCCCATTCGATGCGATTTGCATAATTTCTGCAGGTGTGAATTGAGGGAAAGAAACCACCGTGGTCATATCGGGGTATTCTTCGATCAAGTTAACCAGGTTAACCTCTGCGGACCGATGGACCACGGCCTTACCTCTATAAATCGACACCATGTCACATAGGCGCATGGCCAATTCATATACATCGCCTTCAATTAGAACTACGAATTTTGACTCTTCTCTCAGGGTCAGGCATGCAAGTATTCGCATCGAGCCCAGGTCCGGCACGTTGAAATTCGAATCGGTTGGTCTCACTTTAAGATCATGCATTGAACTAAGACCTGACAGGATTCGATGCGGAGGAAACCCTGAGATCACATGGTGCCATACCTTGAGTTCAATGTTTGGCGACAAATAATCCACGACCTGGACCAGTGCAGTTGACACCTCGAGTTTTTCTAAGGCAGAAGTTCTCGTCGCTCCGTCCAAGACGACGAATTTCCCCGGTCTATCTGTCAATTCTGCAACAATGATCGGATTTTTCAGCTTCCCATCTCTCACAAGGTATTTCATAAGCTGTTTAACGCGCCTTGGGTCGTCCTCTTCGTGGAGTTGAAGCGCGTGAACCGGCACAATCCTCAATTGAAGATTGGATGGGGTTAAACCTATCATTGAAGCTTCTTGATATAAGATTACCGCTCCTGTTCACCAACAGAACAAGAGCGGCAGGAAATGTTACGCGGGAATGGCTACTTCTGGACAACGTGTCAAAGAATCTGAAATCTTCTCGTCCGGGTATGCGTATCTCTGGAGATCACCCTTCATATAACTATCATACGCAGACAAATCGAACAGCCCATGCCCGGACAAATTGAAAACAATCACCCGGCTGACGCCCTCCTCCTTGCACTTATTTGCTTCATCAATCGCTGATCGAATGGCGTGTGCAGATTCAGGCGCTGGTATGATCCCCTCTGCGTTCGCAAAAGTCGTGGCGGCTTCGAACGTGTCAATCTGGTCCAACGCGACCGCTTCAATGAAACCCTCGTTAAACAAGGCAGAAACATGCGGCGCCATACCATGATAGCGCAATCCGCCTGCATGAATGCCGGCCGGGACGAAATCATGACCGAGCGTGTGCATCTTGACGATAGGGGCCATTCTGGCGGTGTCACCGTAATCGAATGTGTATTTTCCTTTTGTGAGTGTTGGGCAGGCTGTTGGTTCGACGGCGATGATCCGTGTTTTCTTTCCGGCCGTCAAATTTTGGTGAATGAACGGGAAAGCCAGGCCTGCAAAGTTGCTGCCTCCACCCACGCATGCGATGACGATATCAGGGTATTCCCCGGCTAGCTCCATCTGCTTCAGCGCTTCAAGACCAATTACAGTCTGGTGCATCAGGACGGGCCCCAGTACTGATCCTAATGAATATTTGTACTTTCCGCCGGACGTGGCAGCTGCTTCGACGGCTTCTGAAATCGCAATGCCGAGTGAACCCAGGCTATTCGGATCTGATTCAAGCACACTTCGTCCGTAATTGGTATTATCGGACGGGCTGGGCGTGACAGTTGCACCGAAATTTTCCATGATGATGCGCCGGTAAGGTTTTTGCTGGTAGGAGACTTTGACCATGTACACATGACACTCCAGGTCAAAGAAATTGCACGACATTGAAAGCGCAGAACCCCACTGGCCGGCGCCGGTCTCCGTTGTAAACCCGGCTACACCTTCCTCCTTGGCGTAGAATGCCTGGGCAATTGCGGTGTTGGGTTTATGAGATCCGACCGGTGAAACACCTTCATACTTGTAATAAATATGTGCCGGTGTATCCAGGGCTTTTTCGAGCCGATGCGCGCGGTAAAGCGGCGTTGGCCTCCATAGCTTGTAGACCTCTTTTACTGGCTCTGGGATCTCCACCCAGCGATCCAGACTGACGGCTTCCCCGATGAACCGCATAGGAAATAAAACAGACAGGAACTCTGGTGTGACGGGCTCCTTCGTTTGGGGGTGCAAAACAGCATTCCAAAAGGTTTGGGCCGGGTTTACCGGCATATCAGGGTTGATGTTGTACCAGGCGTCGGGAATATCCCGTTCCCCCAATGAATACTTGTATTGTTTGCTCACAGAGGTACCTCCATTTCTAGGAAATCCATATGCCCACCCCGGAATATGGGCACCTCACACAAATATTTCAATTAAACGGTCTGAGCAGAATATTACGCATTAATTTGACGAACAGTATTTTAACGCGTTATGTTTAGTATACAACATGTTTAATGGTTGTCAACAAAGTGATTTTTTTCACCAAAACAACAGTTTCCACTCCGTCTGCCCACTTTTTCCCCGTAATTCCAATCAAAATTTGACATTTGTCGGAAAAACGACAGACAATGAAGATACCCTTCAATACAATTTGGGAAATTCAAATGTTGAACATTATCCTGAGTAATTCGAAAAGGAGAAGAGTATGTCAAATGAACTGACAACGCTAAGGAGAGAAACAACCGGTTTGAAAATGTTTCCATTATTCACACTGGCAGGCTGGTCTCTCATCGGTTTTGCGATCCTCATCAAAGCAGCCTTTCTGGCGCCTTCTGGAGCTATCTACTGGGGTGAAAATTCCAAAGCAATCCGAGATTCTGCTGCGGCTGGAACTATACTGCTGGATCAACTGGCAGCACTCGCCTGGTGGCCCAGGCTTCTTGAACCGCTCATCTTCCTGGGTATTGCAGCCTTTATTGTCGGAATAGCGCTCCAATTCTCAGCCATTCCAGGCATTCTCGACCGCCGAATGATGGGTTTGAAAAAAGCGCTGCCCCTGATGGGACGTCGATCTTAGACATACCCTGTTTCTTAAAGGAGAATGTTATGGAAAAAATGGTACAGAGCATGATGAAAAGATTTCCGATGATCATCGGCATAGGTTTTATGCTTGTTGTATTGTCTGTGATTATTGGGGCTGTAAACGCCAGCACTGCAGCAGAATACTATGCATTCGAAAAAGCTAGCCGAGAAACGAATCTGGAACTTGCAGAGTTATTGGCTGGCATCGAAAGCACCGGCATCTGGCTGCCCTACTTCAAATTCCTTGGGCTATCGATGATTCTGGCAGGCATTACGATGGCTCTCGGAGTGATCGCAACCAGGCTGCAAAAACTCGGTATGGAAGTCATGTCCATTGTTCCCCCAGGCGCAAGGATGAATATCCCACCACGCCCCCGATCGGCGATGTGGATGCGGATCTGGATGATATTGGGGATGATGGTCATTCTCATCGGGTTTGTCGTATCGCTCAGTATCGCCGGAACCGCTTTTACTGTTTACAGCAATCCGGTTGTCGCTATCGACAGCGCATCTTCAGGTTCAGCACTGCTCAATGGACTTTCGGCAGTGCACTCTGCAAAAGGCTGGTTGGAGGGCTTTAAATTTGTAGGCGTGGCGTTCCTTTTTATGGGGATAGTCAATGGATTAGCCACCATCCTCGTCGCCCTCAAATTTCAGAAACAGGCACTACCCCAGGTCGTCGATAAGCTCCCGGCTGTACCATCGGCTACCGCCGGCGATTAATTAGGCGAATAATTAAAGGAAAAAGGAAAACGACCATGATGGAAAATATGCAGAAAATGATGATGAAGCGTTATCAAATGTTCGCCTGGACAGGTTTGATCGTCGTACTCGCAGCTTTCTATTTTTCGCTGCAAGTAGCGGGCGCATCCGGAGATTTTTTCAGCGCAACGAAAGTGGCCAGGGAAGGTGCTCAAATGGGCAGCGCCCTATCACAGACCAACGTCACTCGACACACTCTTGCGTGGTGGGTACCGTCTTTCAAGTTTGTTGGCCTGGGACTCATGCTGGGTGCGATTTCTATGGCGCTTGGTTTAATCGCCACGACGCTTCGAAATCTCGGTGCTGAGATCATGGCAAAATGGCCGGCGGAGTTAAACCCAGGGTTGCCGAATAAACCTCGTTCAGCCAGATTGTTCCCTTTACTGATGCTGATGGGGTGGTTTTTTCTCGCCATTGGTTTGATCATTGCCTGGGCAACTGCCGGTTCTGTAAGCTGGTACTGGGGTCATTCGATATCCAGCGAACTGAACCCCGCTGGCCCTGGATCAAACCTGCTTCAGACGCTCGGTAATCTAGTTGTGCTTGAACAATGGCTGGCAATCCTGCGTTTCGTGGGGATGGGATTTTTATTCACGGCCATAACGGTTGCCCTGACAGTCGTCATCCGGACGCTTCAACATCAAGAGTTGTCGCTTGCGCAGTTTATCAAAGGACGAATGGGTAAGGAATAGCGGCTCTCCATCATCAGGAAAAATACACTAACGTCTTTTGTAGAGGTGAGGTTATGCTTCAAAAAACTTACATTAAGAGCCGAAAAAAGTGCAAGGTGAAATTCCAGGTACCGGAAAATCAAGTCCCAACATGGATTAATATCAAAAGTCTGGCGCTCGTAGGAGATTTCAACGAATGGGATCCGAAAGCCAATCCGATGAAAGCAACCAAAAAGGGTGTTTTCCAGACAATCATCGAAATTGAGCCGGGTGAGGAAATCCAGTTTCGCTTTCTGGCAAACGACAGGCACTGGTTCAATGCCTGGGAAGCTGATTCTTACGTACCCAACGAATTTGGGTCAGAGAACTGTGTTGTTCGCGGATCTAAAGGCGTAGAATAACGATCATACGACAGGTCAGAAACCAGGGTATTCGGTTTGAAAACATTTTTTCCGCCAGGGTATTTCCAGATTTTTGTATTTCCGAAGTATCCTGGCTGTGCTTTTAATACTTTTCAATCCATAGAAAATCTTCTCAAGAAATAAGAAAATGACCTATCAAATTAACCATCATCATCCTCTGACGATCATTCAAGAACGGTATGGGGGCGCGCCGCGCCGGCGTCTTCGCCTGCATGATTTCCCAATGTGGAAGAATATGACGGAAAAAGAGGTGGGGCGACTGCTTCAAATTGCGACGGTTAAGGTTTACTCACGCGGCGAGGTCCTTTTTAATCCGATCGATGAACCGAACCGGCTCTACTTCCTCCAGCTCGGCCAGGTCATGACTTATGCGGTCACACCACAAGGACAGAAAAAAATCCTGCATATTTTTTCTCCCGGCGATGCTTTTGGCGCTCTCCTTTTAGGCGCAGTCGACGGTAAGCTGCCCTGGGCAGAGGCACTGGAAGACACGATCGTGTGCTCCATGGATGATGAAACTTTCAAACATTTCATGATGGATTGTCCAAATTTATGCCTGGACTTGTTCAAATATATATCTCAAATCCATGTCGAAGCTATGAGGCGTCTGCGAGGGTTGCTGCACACAAAAGCTGAAGGCCGCGTGGTGATGGCATTGCTTGAGATCGGTCGCCGCCTTGCGAAAGAAGATCAAGAAGAATTTACAATTTCGGAATTTTTTACCCAGGAAGATATTGGCGACATGGCTGGCCTTGTCAGGACAACGGTTTCAGAAAGTATTGCGAAATTATCCAAACTGGGAATCCTTCGAAAAGCCGGACGAAAGGTCATCGTCCATCGCCATCGCGCCGAGGATTACCTGCAAGAATTTACTTAATCACATTGGTCAATGTAATGAATAATACAAACTTGCACCACAGAATTAATTTATTCGTCAGCACTGATGATTCAATCAGTGAAGAAGTTGCAGAATCACTGATCGCTTGGGGGGAAGGACGATCTGATTGCACAATTGAGATTATTCCTGTATTGAGCCGGCCTGAACAGGTGATCCGACTGCAAATATTTTATACACCTGCGCTGGTCATTAACGGGACGTTGATTGCCGGCGGCATCTCATCTCCCAGCGACCTTTCCCAGTTCTTGCCGGCTGACACCGAGAATGCCGGACAATAAACAGGTAAACCTGGGCCATACAGATCAATTTTGGTGTAGCTTTTTTTAAAGCCTGCTTTTCCTTCTACCTCCACAGATTGTAATCTTTCAAGACTCTCGACTCTATTCTTCATCGGTTTACGCTGGGAACTGGCTGAAGCAGACGTGCTCACAATCTGGATCATAACCGTTCAACGCCAGGTATGCGCATGCGTTAATGTCGATCTCCAGCCAGAGTTCATTTCCCAGGTTAATGGTCTGCTCACCACGGTTTTGCGGAATTCCACCGTCCAGCCGTGACTGTCCGTTTGCCTGTCGCCACCTGGCTCGATATAGAAGGTTTGGGACTGAAATACCGGGAATTCTTCCTGATTAAATTTGAAAAATTCCCGGGGTAAATAGGCTCCAGCCCTCATGACCAACCGGATGTGGGTCGTTAGAATATTTTTAAGTATCCGCTGGATTTCCCCAATTTGACCAAATGAAGACTGAAAAAATGAAGGGCAGCTGGAGGCAAGCCCCTGCAGAATCATTCAGGAGGTGGTCGGAAGGAAGATACTGGAATGGAGCGTTCGTTAGGCAAGTCAGTGGTGATCGAAAGGAGAATATCCGATGAAACGAAGAATACTTCTTTTAACCGGCGCCATGCTTTTTCTGGCGTTGTTTGCGAACCCCGTGTTTGCGCGGGATAACCCCAGTGTTGTCTATACTTATGCGGTCGCAGACCTTGGACAGGGCGTTTGGGGTGGAGGACCTCTGAATGCTGATGGTAGTGTAGGCGGCAATCTTGCCTTTTCAGCTGAAAACGGGCAGCTGATCTTCCATCTCCATCCGACAGGCTGGTCAGAGGTACTCGGTGGCGCAGCGGTAGACATCTGCTTTACGGTGCACGAGATCAAAGGCGATTCAGGATTACCCACATCGTTCTGCCTGAGCGAGATAGGCGTCCTCCTGCCTGTCACAGGACAACCGATCAGAATTCCGAATCCTGATGTTCCGGATATGGAAGTGATTATCCGGGTGACTCCAGCCAACTAGATTCTGGTATTCGCAAGGCGGCGTTGTTGTGAATACGCCGCCTTCACGTTCTTTTATTTCAGGTGCACTATGTCATCAGAACAATACAATCCGTCAAGACTCGCCAGGGCAGGTTGGCTCATATTGCTCGTTACGTGCGCGATCTTAATTCTTCACGGAACAGCTTGGTTCTTCCAGGGACCGGAAATTGCCCTGGCCAATATTGCCGAGCCAACAGGGGTGCCTGTGCAGGAGTTCCGGGAAGGCAGATTGAGTGCCTTCGTTATCATCACCCTGATAACGCGAAATTCTTCTGTTTACGAAGTCGCTCTGGGGCTGCTGGCCTGGCTTGTTGCATGGCATGGCTATCGTCATGGAACGCGCTGGGCCTGGAAGGCTTCGTGGGTACTGGTCGTCGCCCTCTCAGCGCTTGCTGCCGATTTTGTCCTGGCTGGTGGGATCAGTCCGGCAAGCGCCGGATATATCATTGTTGGCGGCAGTCGCTCTCTTCGGTCAGCTGCTGGCAGGCAGGTAGTGACATGCAGCAGTGATGAGACGATTAGTATGTTTGTCAGTATAATAGATGCAGGCACAAAGAATCGTGCATAAGCGCCTGCTTGTGTGAAGTCTACTATCCTGAACATGAATCCGCGCACAGCCCGCTGGATCGCCTGGTCCATCGTAATTCTTTACGTTGGCCTTGCGACGATTGGACTATCCCTCCAGGTCATCACCAACCGGTCTTACTCAAACATCAGTTTTCCGGTCCTTATCAGCATGGTCGTCGCGGCCACATCATGGCCGGTGACGGGCGCAATCATCGTCACACGCCATCCACGCCACCTGGTCGGCTGGCTTATGTGCGTTGGGATGCTTGGTGGGGCGCTCGACATGTTTTCCGCCGGTTATGTTTTTTATGACACGTTTGTTTATAAGGGTTCTTTGCCAGGCCTGAGCGCTCCACTGGTCTGGCTTCACTGGAGTGGTTTTCCTTTTGCGACTGTTTCTGTCACCTTGATCGCTCTATATTTCCCGACCGGGAAGCTGCCGACACCGCGTTGGCGCTGGGTTGTGACGGCAACGATTACAGCGTTCCTGGGATATCTCGCAATTCTCGCATTAGAGCCTGCTCCTGTACACATATATTCCGGCATCTTTTTAGCCAACCCAATCGGCATTCAAGAATCCGTGTGGGCACTTCTGGAGCCGACTTTATGGGTTTCAGAAATAGTGTTGGCGCTGAGCAACATATTGGCGCTATTTTCCCTTTTCTTACGTTTTCGACGGGCAAAAGGGCACGAACGCCAGCAAATTAAATGGTTGTTTTTCCCTGCATCTCTTTATGGTATTTTCCTGCCCGTTATGCTTGTTGCACTTGAAACACAGAAGATCGTTTTGTTTTGGGCGGGGATCGTCATCGGCCTTCCGGCAATTGCCTCGCTGGTCATTGCCGTAGCATTTGCAATTTTCAGATATAGACTTTACGATGTCGACCTCTTCATTAATCGTTCGCTCCTTTACGGTGGGTTGACGCTGGCAATCATCGCGATTTATATTCTCGTGGTCAGTGTGCTGGGCATGTTCTTCCAGGCACAGGGCAACCTGATCATTGCACTGTTTGCGACCGGCGTGGTTGCGATTATCTTCCAACCTTTACGCGAGCGGCTCCAGAGATTAGTCAACCGGGTTATTTATGGAGAGCGTGACGATCCGATAGAAGTTTTTTTCCAATTAGGAAGGCAAATGGAAGTTGCGCTCCCCCCGGACCAGGTGTTGGACCGTCTCGTTGCTACGATTTCTCAAACGCTTAAGCTGCCATTCGTTGGTATTGCGCTCGAAGGGAATCGCATGGATCAGCTCGCAGCACAATCCGGGAGTCCATCAGATCTTTCTCTCGAATATCCCATAATTTTTCAGGGCATAAAAGCAGGGACATTGCTTGTATCCCCCCGTCATCAGGACGAGACGTTTGCTCCGGTAGAATTACGGCTGCTCAGGAATCTGGCGCGGCAGGCCGGCGCAGCGGTGCGAAATGCCCAACTGGCGTCAGACCTCCAGCGTTCGCGGCAAAACCTGGTTACCACGCGTGAAGAAGAACGCCAGCGTCTGCGGCGTGACCTGCATGATGGAATTGGTCCGGCAATGGCTGGACTGACATTGAAATTAGATGCAGTAAAAGATATTTTGACCGCTGGACAGCAAAAAGGAGAATGGTCGAATCTGGAAAAAGCCGTCGACTTACTCACCGAACTCAAGACTCAGGCTCAGGGAACGGTCAGTGATATACGTCACATCGTCTATGCTCTTCGACCGCCGTCCCTCGATGTACTCGGTCTCGTTTCATCACTTCAGGCACATTTTGACCAGGTAGCTGCCCCAGCAAGGATTCAGATCAGACTGGATACAAAACCGCCTGAATTTCCGCGCTTTTCGGCAGCGGTAGAAGTGGCAGCATACCGTATCGTTCTAGAAGCAGTTACAAACGTGATCCATCACGCAAATGCCCGGAACTGTTTCGTATTTCTCGAAGTCCTGAACAACCACTTACATTTGGAGGTGGCTGACGATGGGATCGGGTTGAGCGAAAAAGGAGATTTCCACGCCGCGAACCTCGGGGTTGGAATGAATTCAATGCGTGAGCGCGCAGAGGAAATCGGCGGGAGGTTTTCACTGTCTTCATCTTCCCATGGGACGATTATTCGAGCAGACATCCCTCTGATCGTTGATATGAGGAGGGCAACATGACCTTCATCAAGCTGTTACTGGCAGACGACCATATCCTGTTCCGAGAGGGAGTCAGAGCCATATTGAATTCTGCACCTGATATTGAAATCGTTGGTGAAGCGGGATCCGGACCTGAAGTCGTGGCGCTCTCAGCAAAACTTAACCCGGATATCATCCTTATGGACATTCAGATGCCCGGCATGAACGGCGTAGAAGCGACACGCCTGATCCTCGATCAGCAGCCGGACGTGGGCATAATTATCGTAACGATGCTGGAAGATGACGACTCTCTTTTTTCAGCTATGCAGGCGGGCGCCCGCGGCTACATCCTGAAAGGCGCGGACAAGACTGAGATGCTGAAATGCATCCATGCCGTGTACCAGGGGGAGGTGCTCTTCGGTCCATCAATTGCTGCCCGGATGCTGAATTTCTTCCAGGAGAGCAAGCCTGATATAAAAAAGAAAGTGATTTCAGAGGCATTTCCGGACCTGACGGAGCGGGAATTGGAAATATTGATTTACATCGCACGTGGGAACACAAATTCCGAAATCGCCGATAAGCTGGTCATCAGCCTGAAAACCGTCCAGAATCATGTCACCAACATTTTTAATAAGCTTCAGGTTGCCGATAGGGTTCAGGCCGTGATCAAGGCGCGCAACGCAGGCGTAGGCATATGAAGAAATGGAATGATTACACTACAAGAACCAGGGAATACGATGTCGGATAATGCCGTACGTCTCCGATTCACCAATACAGCCATCCTCACTATTCTGCTCGTTCTGACTCTCACGGGCCTTTACGGTCTCATGTGGCCGATGCCGGGCTGGATGTTCGACCTGCACCGCATATCCGCGTGGGGGCTTGTCGCGCTGCTCCCCTGGAAGTTCCTGATCGCCGCAGTCTCGCTAAAACGAAGAACGAGCCGGTTCTTCACAAAAGCACTATCCATACTTCTGGCAGTTTGGGCGATTTTCGTATTCGCCCTGGCGCTTTACTGGACCTGGCAGGCTGGGCCGGAACAGCTCTGGTGGTACACAGCGGCGATTTCATGGCACTGGTATCTGGCACTGAGTCTCCTGGTCCCGTTCGGAATTCACGTATGGCAAAAATGGCCCCGCCCTCGCCGAAATGATCTTTTCTCCAGGAGAGCCGCACTCAAGGTGATGGGAGTGGGAGCAGCTTCCTTTGCCCTCTGGGGACTGTCCGAGGCTATTTCTGCATTCCGCGCAGACCCTTCCAGGCCTATCCGGTCGACCGGCTCGCGAGAGTCCGGGTCCTTCACAGGGCTAAACTTTCCGGTCACGATGATGGTCGGCGAAGGGAAAACCCGGCTTGAGCCGGCGAATTGGGTCCTCCAGGTGCATGGACCAGCCGTCCGCCGGCCGCTTTCTCTTTCCTATTACGCGGTTATGTCGCGGAAAGCGGTTGAGCGCATTGCCACGCTCGATTGCACCAACGGCTGGTTCACAACCCAGGTATGGCGCGGATTATCCCTGGAAGACCTCATGCTTGAAGCCGGTGTAAAACAGAGTCATAAAGCCGTGATATTACGGGCAGTATCCGGCTATTCAGCGTATCTCTTGCCGCAGGAAGCGAGAGATACGCTACTGGGGACGCATGCCGGGGATCAGGTATTCGACCATTGGCATGGGTTCCCGCTGCGAGCTGTGGTCCCTTCCCGGCGTGGGTGGCAATGGGTGAAATGGCTGGTTGAAATAGAAATAATTTGAAGGAAATTGGAATCTACCGTGCGAAATCAACGCGCAATATGTTTTTATCCCACCATCCGTAACGGCCAAGTCAAACGCCGGGTTGTTTGAGCGCACAGGCGACGCCCGGCGCCGGAGATCCACCCCCCCAGACGATATTGGTGTGCAATCTTAAAGCAACAGCAGACCGGGCACATGGGTCAAGTATGCCGGGACATTGCCCTGGGCAAAAAGTGATGTGAGCCCGAGCAGATAAGTCATGGCCCGCAGGATTGGGCAACCTGATTGGGAGGGGGTAGCAATATCGCGCGGCCCTAAAAAAATCAAACCACCTTTTGATTATCTTGGACTGTCCCTTCAGAAGTGAAGCCTACGGGGATAGGCAGATTATCAAGGAATACACAAGATAACAGAGGCGGCTTGATCAAGCAAAATAATTTCGCTCAATTCATTTTATCTTCATTTCTATCTTCTATAATATACCTTTCCGCATCCACTCACTTACTCTCGCCTGATGACAGATGATCTGAATTCCAACCACTCCTCCGGAATTAGTCTCTGGAGAGCACTTATCCAGCGTCTGAGGATCATAAGACGTCGAATTTGGATTCCAATAGTGGTCTTGATTGTGTCGTTCTCAAGTGTGCTTCTTTATAATTTTTCGATTCACCCACCCGGCGCCCTAACCCAGGACGAAATCGAGCAGCGCATCGCAGACGCACTGGCTTCAGCGACACCGCCCCCACCTCATTCTGCTGAGGTGTTCGAAATTATCCTGCCGTCGTTGATTTCAATCCGGACAATCTTTGAAAATCACAGCGATGATGAAGGCTTCGGGATCGGCAGCGGTGTCGCCATCAACGCTGACGGCCAGATCCTGACCGCCTTTCACGTCGTTGCAGACGCAATGGAAATCGAAGTTTTCTATCCTGACGGCAATTCAGCATCCGCAGAAATCCTCTCGGCCGATCCCGAAAATGATATGGCCATATTAATTCCCACAAGCCCACCCGGTCTTATCGTCCCGGCAGTCCTTGGCAATCCTTTCGCGATGCAGATCGGAGATGAAGCTTACGCGGTTGGCAATCCGTTCGGATTCACGCATTCCATGTCTGCCGGTGTGATCTCGGGTTTTAACCGGTCGCTGACCGTCAAAGAAAGCGGGCTCGAATTGAACGGGCTGATCCAGTTTGACACAGCCATCAATCCCGGCAGTTCCGGTGGACCACTCCTCAACCGGCAGGGACAGGTTATCGGGATCGTCACCGGGTTAGCCAATCCGACGGAACAGGCCTTTTTCATCGGTCTCGGCTTCGCGGTCCCTATCATGACAGCCGTCTCCGCCGGCGGCGGTCCCCAACACTAGGTTGAATCTCAACCCAAATAACAGGAACGGAAAATGGATAAAAATCACGCGACCAACCACCAGGAATCCGGTAAACCCATGGAGAAAGCTCTCTTCGAGGTTAAAAAGGTCATCGTCGGCCAGGA